>NZ_CEETQT010000010.1:0-218355 GCF_979366295.1 Vogesella lacus | reverse complement strand
CCATTCCGAACAGGACCGTGAAACGCCTTAGCGCCGATGATAGTGCAGATTGCCTGTGTGAAAGTAGGACACCGCCAGACTCCCCCACGGAAGCCCGACTCTATGAGTCGGGCTTTGTGCTTTGTGCCGGGTGAAGCAAGGCAATCTCCCCGCCAAAACGATGCCGACCGGCATCTGTCCCACAAATCCACTCTACACTAGACCTGACACCGCGCCTTGCGGCCAACGTTGGCCGCAAGAGCAGATACAAGCCTTGATCTTATTCCTGAGTGAGATCCTGGTTTGCTGTACTGATGTGATTTCTTTTAGAACAGCTCAATGTCGCCGGATGGTAGTGTCATAATTCTTGTGTCCATGTTGGCGAGCATGCCGAAATCGGTGACTGTGTTCCTGCCCGAGTCTTTGGCATGATAGAGGGCTCGGTCAGCCTGCTCAATAATATTGATTGGCAGCATCTGATCAATAACCATGGTAAAGCCGATGCTGATGGTGACTTGTTTTGGTGGCGGAAAGCTTGCAACGGCAATCTGTTGGCGAAACTTGTCCAGTATTTCCAGGCAGTCTGGCTGGTTTGCTCGAAGAATAATGGCAAATTCTTCGCCGCCATAACGGTAACAGGTTCCAAGGCCTTGGAAGAACTGCTCCATTTGCTGCGATAGGCGAAGTAGAGTTTCATCACCGATGATGTGACCCCAGTGATCGTTGATATGCTTGAAGTGATCAATGTCGATTAGTGCGAGAGCAACCGGATGCTGTCGCTGCTCGATGACTGTAAAAAGCTTCTCGTCAAATGTGCGCCGATTGCGCAGGCCGGTGAGGGTATCTCGTTCTGCCTCGTCCAACAGGCGGATGAAATTTTCCTGGATTTTCAAAAGCCCCTCGATGAGTAACCACTCATGGGGCTCTGGTGCTGCGGCATCAAGGTAGACCATATTGATCAGCCGCTTGCGACGATAAATTGGCAGCCAGATGCCATCTTCCAGAGTGAGCGACTTATGATCTGCATGATTGCAAAAGAGTTCGAGCGGGGGGGGTAATGGAACCCATTCTGCTGAAGAGGTGGCGCCTTGCAGGTTGGCCGATTCTTTCATCAGCCAATGCGTACCATCATGTTTGATGCTGAAGAGCGAGGCGGCTGCTGTGTTCAGGAAGTTGTTGTATAGCGCCAGCATGGATAGTGCCAGCTCGTACTCGTCTCTTCGTGATGTCAGCGTCGCCATTTGCTGGGCGAGTGCCGCGATGTTGGTGCCTTCGCTCATCTATGCAGGCCTTGGGAGTGTTGTCATATTGCGGATAGAGTGATTATTGCATGCGTGCAATGATTGTTCTGCTAGAATTGCCGCTTTTTTTGGGAGGTGGCGATGGCTATCTGTGGCGTTGACTTTGGTACCTCCAATTCGACAATCGCAACAATCACAGGGGATAGCAGCAGGCTGCTTGCACTTGAGGGTGATAACTCAACCCTGCCTTCGGTTGTCTTTTTCAATGCAGAAGAAAACTCGGTTTGTTATGGCCGGGCCGCCGTGGCGGAGTACCTGGATGGCTATGAAGGCCGTCTGATGCGCTCCCTGAAGAGTTTGCTGGGTACCAGTTTGCTGGCAGGCCAGACCGAGGTGAATGGCCGAGCAATCAAGTATACGGACCTCTTGTCCAGCTTTATTGGCGAAATGCACAAGCGCGGCTCCGCACAATTGGGTTCGACGCTGGATCATGCCGTATTTGGCCGCCCGGTATTCTTTATCGATGAAAATGCCGAGGCTGATCGCCAGGCTGAATTGGCACTGGAGTCGATTGCCAAGCAAGCCGGTTTCAAGGAAATCCTGTTTCAGTACGAGCCTATTGCCGCGGCGATGGACTACGAGAGCACGATTACTGGTGAGCAGCTGGTGCTGGTAGTCGATATCGGCGGTGGTACCTCTGACTTCACCGTGATTCGCCTCTCGCCCGAGGCTCGTCAGCGTATCGATCGCAGGCAAGATATTCTGGCCAATGATGGTGTGCATATTGGCGGAACAGACTTCGACAAGCACTTGAGCCTGGCTACTGTGATGCCGGAATTCGGCTATCGCAGCCGCTTGAAGAATAATGCGGAAGTACCTTCGTCCAGTTTTTTTAATCTGGCGACTTGGCACACCATCAATCTGGCGTATACCCGCAAGAACCTGTCTGATTTGCAGGGCATCTATACTGATGCGCTGGACAAGCCAAAGCTGGATCGGCTGTTTAGCGTCATCAGTCAGCGACTGGGGCATTGGGTAGCGATGCAGGTTGAAGCCTGCAAAATCGAGCTGTCTACTGCACCGCTTGCCGAGCTACAGCTGGATGAAATCGAAAGCGCATTTGTGCTGCCGGTCGCGCGTGAGTTGTTTCAGGATTCGATCAGTGCGCTGGTTGGCAAGATCAGTAATACGGTTACCAAGGTGCTCGGCGATGCCGGTATCGAAGCGGCACAGATTGACACGGTGTTCTTCACTGGTGGTGCCAGTGCAGTGCCATTCTTGCGAGAAGAGGTTGGCCGCATCGTGCCGCTAGCCAGCAAAGTCCAGGGCGACTTGCATGGCAGTATCGGTAAGGGTTTGGCGTGGGATGCCATGCGACGTTTTGCCTGATGGTTGAAAAAAAAGCAGCGTGAGCTGCCTTTTTTTCAACCGACGAACTCGACCGGCACGAAATAGCTTTTGCCGGTTCGCGTCAGCAAAACCTGAGGTTGGCCGCTGATCACCGCGCGGAAGGCTCTGGGCAGTCGTTTCCAGTCATTGAACGGCATTTTGACATGATGGTTCTGCATCATATTGCTCCTCGTTAATCTACGGCGTGAATGACATTGGTGACGACTCCCCAGATAAAGAAGCTGGCTTCTTCGGGGACTTCGATTGGTTTGAAATCAGGGTTTTCCGGTAGCAGGCGAATCTTGCCGGCAGAGCGCTCCAGTCGTTTTACTGTGAGCTCATCGTTGATGACAGCCACGACAATCTTGCCGTTACGCGGCTCCAGCGAGCGATCGACGATCAGCATGTCGCCATCGTGAATGCCGGCATTAAGCATGGAGTCACCTTTGACCTTGACGAAAAATGTCGCGGTCGGCTTTCTGACCAGATGTTCATTCAGGTCGATATCCGCCTCTTTCAGATCATCGGCGGCCACCGGCGAGCCGGCAGGGACGCGGCTGGCAAAGAGCGGTAGCGAGAAGCTCTTGAGGCTGTCGCCCAGCATGGTGATGTCGGAAACTTCAGACTCACGGATATTGCGCAGGCTGCGGTACTCTTCGAGCCAGTTCTCCAGTACATCTTTCAGTGGTTCCGGTACGCGCATGGCGACCGTCTTGTCGCCACCATAGCGTGACTTTCTGCCGGCACCTTCTCTTTTGCCACCTTGTTGAGACATGATATGAACTCTCCTTTATTTGATTGTGTACGAATTCAAATGCAAAGGCAAGGATGGGCTGGGTTGGCGTCAGCGATGGTGTGGCTTGGTTGCGACGCTAACGTGAGTGTTTGAATCAAGCTATTGTTTTTAAAAAGATATCGACTGAGGTGTTGATGAAGATCATTCGTGTGGAAGAGGGCGAGATAAAGCCCGGTATCGATTTTCCGGCAGTAGAGCGACTATTGTCGGGCAATCCGCAGCGCTTGACTTGGCCGGTATACGAGAGCTCCGATGGTTTGGTCTCGGTCGGTTTGTGGTCGTGCGAAGTCGGCGTGTGGCGTATTGCATTTGCTGCAGGCAAGGAAGAGTACTTCTGCGTGATTCGCGGCAAGGTTTGTCTGCATGATGAGAATGGCGAGGCGCAGGTGTTTTCTGCCGGCGAGGCGGCAGTGATTCCGGCCGGTTTTCGCGGCGTCTTTGAGGTGCTGGAGCCGGTGCAGAAATACTATGTGATTGTCAGTCGCTGAGCGCGCCGTGACTGCATGATCTCATCAACAGACGCACCAGTTGTTGAATGTTGTGTTGCGGGTAGTGAGGGGGTGGACAGGTCGTCTTGTTGAGGGAAGTCGGACGGCGCCATGTTGCTGCGGCCAACATAGCGCAGTCCGTCCCTCAGATTCGGGTTGTTGCTGCACGATAGCGATCCGCATGGCCGTGCCGCATATGGCCCTGCTGTCAGCAAGTTGCAGCCTGAGATTTGTTAT
The DNA here is from genome assembly GCF_979366295.1 of Vogesella lacus. Taxonomy (NCBI): domain Bacteria; kingdom Pseudomonadati; phylum Pseudomonadota; class Betaproteobacteria; order Neisseriales; family Chromobacteriaceae; genus Vogesella; species Vogesella lacus. Next base: position 214,225 of record NZ_CEETQT010000010.1, on the reverse strand, counting down.
GACTCAGGCGACGCGGAATCTGGCTACCATCAGTTGCAACTGGCAGGCATTGTCAGCCAGCGTGGCTGCTGCAGTGGCAGTCTGCTGAATGGCGACATTGCTTTGCTCAGACATTTGCGCAATATGCTCGACATGCTTGGCAATGTCGGTGCTGGCCTGGCTTTGTTCTTTCAGTGCGGCCGATACATCTCGCATGGCATAGATCATCTTGCCGCTGCAGTGCTGCATCACTTGCAATGAGGCACCCACCGAGTTGGCGGTCTGGTTTTCGGCATCAACCTGCGCAACCTCCTGAGCCATCTGTTCGACAGCCTGCTGCGTAATGCTCTGGATGCTGCCGACAAGGCCGGTGATTTCTTGGGTGGCGTTGGATGAGTGCTCGGCCAGCTTGCGTACTTCGTCGGCGACGACGGCAAAGCCTCGTCCGGATTCGCCGGCTCTCGCCGCTTCGATGGCGGCATTCAGTGCCAGCAGATTGGTTTGTTCGGCAATGCGGGCAATGGTTGAGACAATGCCCTGAATCTCGCGAGAGCGGGAGTCGAGCTGGGAAATGGTCGTGGCAGAGGAGCGGACGGTGCTGGCAATGTGATCGATATTGGCGAGCAGGCTACCAATTTCGCTGCTGCCTTTTTGTGAGGCCTCATTGCTTTCATCGGCACGATTTTGCCCTTCGCGTGCGCTATCGGCAATCTGGCTGATGCTGACAGTCATTTCCTCTACGGCGGCCGACATGGAGGAGGCAGACTCGCTCTGCTGTTGCGAGCTGCGGGCGACTTCTTCCGCGGCTGCGGCCAACTGTTCGGAGGTGGCTGCCAGTGCTTCGGCGGTGATGCCGATGTGGCCGATAACCTGATTGAAATCTGTCATCAGCGCATTGAATGCCTGTCCGGTTTTGCCGACCTCGTCCTCGCGTTCGATAGCAACGCGCAGGGTCAGATCCTTGTGTTGGGCGGCTTGCTGCATGGTGTGTTGCAGGGCAGAGAGTGGCAGGGCGATGGCGCGGCCGATGCGCCAGGCCAGCAGTGCGCCAAACAGGGTGCCGATAATGAAGGCTCCCAGCAGCAAGCGTATGCCTTGCTGTTCGGATTGTTCCGCCTCCTGGCTGGAGGTCTCTGTAAACTTCTCAATGGACTGGTGTGCACTGGCTAGCGACTGCTCAATGGCTTTGGCTTGTTTTTCAATTTGTGGTGCCTGCTTTTCGGCCTCCTCATGCTTGCCGCTATTGATGAGGCTGATCAGACCATCCAACTGGCTACGGTAGCTTTTCAGATTCGCGGAGACGGCTTGCAGCTGCGACAGCATCAGGCTGGCTTCTTGCGTGCTGCTGGCATCATGACCGCTGTCCTGCATGCTGGTCGCAATGCTCTGGGCTTTGGCCAGCAAGGCTTCGGTCTGCTGGTTGCTTTGCGCCAGACTGTTTTCAAGCGCATGCAGATTCTCTTCGGCATTGCTGATCTTGGCTGTGCGCAGCATCCGCTCCAATATCAGCTCTTGCTGAGACTGGCCGTTTTCCAGATCTGCCAGGATATTGCTTAGTGGAATGTCATTGCTGGCGATGTCATGCAGTTGGCCGCCGATCTGACGCATCGACCATGCGCCGGTCAGGGCGACAAGGGCAAGCAGGGCAATGAGCGTGGCTGATAGCAGCTTGATCCGGTTGCTGATCGACATGGGAATCCTCGGTTAGGCGGTTGGAAAGCCATATCAGTATAGAAATTGAAACGGGAATCTCCCAGCTTAAAGCGCTACTATCAAATATTCGGGTGATGCCGGGCGGCGACACTGCTCATCGCACCGCCGCTGGCCGGTATCTGATCAGGACAGGCGATGTGCTAGTTCTTGCGGCCAACTACCTGCAACACGCTGGCTTGTCCGGTGTGATAGCTGCCTTCACTGACATCACGGACTTTTTCTTCGAAATGCAGCAGCGACAGGCCATCCAGCTCCTCGCGGATGATGACCGGCTCCAGCAGCATATCGGTGTCTTTCGGCCCGCCGGTGCCATAGGCCAGCTGGCGCGGCGTGTAGCCTTCCATCAATAGCAGGCCGCCGGGCTTGAGTGCGGCGATTGTCTTGCGCATCACTTCGCGGCGCAGCGGCGAGGGCAGGTGGCAGAAGATGGATACCACCGCATCAAACTGGTTTTCCGCCGGCTGATAGCGTGTGAGGTCGGCCAGTACGGCGGTGATGTCGACGTTGGCCGCAGCAGCGCGGGCGAGCAGCTTGGCCAGGCCGGCATGCGAGGCATCGACGGCGGTCAGCTGATGGCCTTGTCTGGCCAGAAACAGCGCATTGCGGCCTTCGCCTTCACCGAGGCTCAGCACGCGGCTGGCTGGCGGCAGTCTGCCAGCCTGTTCGCGCAGGAAGTCATTTTCCTTGTCGCCATAGATGAATTCGCTGACGGCGAAGCGGCTATTCCAGAAATCGGCGGTATCACTCATGAGTTTTCCTTGTGTATCGAAAGTGGATATTGCCAGGCCGGCTCGGCAAAACGTGCCAGCAGAAAATCCAGCAAGGCACGCACCGCGGCAGATTGATGGCGGCGCGAGGTGTAAAGCGCATAAATCGTCATTTGCGGCACTTGCCAGTCTGGCAGCACCGTCAGCAACTGGCCACTCGCCAGATACGGTGCCGCCAGATAGCTGGGCTGCAGGGCGATGCCGCCATTGGCCAGCGCAGCATGCAGTAACACGGTGGCCTCGTTGGCGGTAAAGCGGGTGGCGACATTGACTGTCAGCTGTTGGTCGTGGCGGCTGAAGTGCCAGCTGCTGCGGCCAAAGTTGGCATAGCCGAGACAGTCGTGTGTGCGCAGCTCGTCGGGATGTTGCGGCCAACCTTTGCGTTGCAGATAGCCGGGACTGGCCACCAGTACCGAATCACACGCCGCCAGTGGCCGCGCAATCAAGCTCGGGTCGGGCTCGTTGCTGATGCGGATGGCCAGATCGATACGTGCCTCGACCAGATTCAGCGCGGCATCGCCGGCATTCAGATCAATCTTCAGTTGCGGATGCAAGGCAAGGAAGTCGCTGATGGCGGCGGCGAGATGGGCGTGGCCGAACGACATGCTGCAGGTCAGCCGCAGTTGGCCGCGCAGAATGCCGTCAGGCGGGGCGATTTCGTTTTCGGTGTCCTCCATCAGCTGCAGCATTTGCTGGCAGCGGCGCAGCGCCTGCTCGCCGGCATCGGTCAGTGTCACGCTGCGGGTGGTGCGCTGCAACAACCGCGCGCCCAGCCATTGCTCCAGCTCGGCAATATGCCGCGTCACCATGGCGCGAGACATGTCCAGCCGCTCGGCGCTGGCGGTAAAGCTGCCGCTGGCGGCGATATCGACAAACACGCGCATGGCAGTCAGTCTGTCCATGATTTGCTCGAATAAAGAAACTAATATGCGCATATTAGGTGATTTATCTGCGCGATAAGAGAAATTATAGTCTGGTCCATCCCTGATTCGCCGCCACGTTGGCCGCGACAGCACCAAGGACATTCATCATGTTGCGCCACACCCTGCTTGCCACCTCTCTTGCCCTGACTGCCGGTTTTGCCACTGCCGCCGGCCCGCTGACCCTGAACGTTTATAATGCTGATGCCAACAGTTTTCACGCCAATGCGGTGGTGATTAGCGGCAGCAGCGAAGCGATGGTCATCGATAGCGGTTTTACCCGTGCCGATGCCTATCGCATTGCGGCCAAGGTGCTGGATAGCGGCAAAACCCTCAAGACGATTCTGATCAGCAATGCCGACCCGGATTACTACTTTGGCGCCGAAGTGCTGAAGGGGATCTTCCCGCAGGCCGAGGTGGTTGCCACCCCTGTTGTCGCCGAGAAGATTCGCACCAAGCTGCCGGGTAAGCTGGCGTTCTGGTCACCCAAGATGGGCTTGAACGCACCGCAAAGCCCGGTGTTGCCACAGGCACTCAAGACCGAGGTGTTGATGGTCGACGGCGAAAAAGTCGAGATTCGTGGCAATGGCGGCGTGCTTGCGCATCGTCCCTATGTCTGGGTGCCATCCATCCGCGCGATCGCCGGTAATGTGGCGGTGTTTGGCAAGCTGCATGTCTGGACGGCGGATACCCAGCAGGCTGCCGAGCGCAAAGCCTGGCTGAAGCAGCTGGATGAGATGCAGGCGCTGCAGCCAGCGATGGTGGTGCCGGGGCATATGCAAGCCGGTACGGCGCTGGATGCCGGCAATATCGAATACACACGTAACTATTTGCTGCGCTTTGATCGTGAAGCTGCCAGCGCCAAGAATGGTGCCGAGCTGATTGCCGCGATGCAGCGTGCTTATCCGGAAGCTGGCCTGGGCATCGCGCTCGATATCGGTGCCAAAGTGAATAAAGGTGAAATGAAATGGTAAACACGACGCTGCATTACTACTTTGATCCGCTGTGTGGCTGGTGTTACGCCGCCGCGCCCTTGTTGGCCGCAGCCGCCGCTCTGCCGGGTTTGCAGCTGCAACTGCACGGCGGCGGCATGATGAGCGGGGCGGCCAGCCAGCCGGTAACACCGGCGCTGCGCAATTATGTGATGCCGCATGATGCGCGGATTCATGCCCTGACCGGCCAGCCATTTGGCGATGCCTATTTCAATGGTCTGCTGTGTGACGAGCAGGCGGTATTCGACAGTACGCCGCCGACGCTGGCGATTCTGGCGGCCGAGGAGATGGGCCTGGGTGGTTTGACCATGCTGCATGCGATCCAGCATGCGCATTACGCTGAGGGTCGCAAGATTGCCGAGTTGGTTACCTTGCAGTCACTGGCGGTCGGTTTGGGCGCGGATGCTGCCGGGTTTGCCGCGGCGATGCAGGCGCAGGCGGCCGGTTTTGAAGACTACCTGGCGGATACCCGTCGCCAGATGGCGCAGTTTGGTTTGCGCGGCTTTCCGTCCTTGCTGTTGCAGACCGGGGGCGAGTATCACCGTCTGGATCTGTCGCCCTGGTTGGGCAAGCCGCAAGCCTTTGCCGAGTGGCTGCAGCAATCCCTACCGGCAGTGGACGCTGATGCGCAGCCGGCCGCCACTTTCTGCACGCCAGAGGGTTGTTCTTAAGTCTTGAAGCCAGACTCTCGGGCTCAAGGGCCTGAAAATTCGATAAGCCGCCACGCCAGCTTGACCTCGCGTGGCGGCTTTTTGTCTTGTGGCTTCATTTGCCAAGCGGCGATTACTGCGGCATCCTTTACTGTTGTCTGACAGTGGGTTGCTATGTCAATCGAATTCATTCAGCCGGTTCCGCTTGAAAAATCCTATCGTCTGCTCAATCACGGCCCGACTGTCCTGGTGTCGGCCTGTCATGAGGGCATGGCTAATGTCATGGCGGCAGCGTGGGTGTGTGCGCTGGATTTTTCACCGCCCAAACTGACGCTGGTGCTCGACAAACAGACGCGTACCCGCGTGCTGGTCGAGCAGAGCGGCATGCTGGCGGTGCAGATACCGACAGTGCAGCAGGCCGGGATGGTGCATTACCTTGGCAATCATGGTCGTGACGAGCATCCGGACAAACTGCAAGCGGCAGGCACCGAGTTGTTTACCTTGCCGGGGGCTGCGGTGCCGCTGGTAGCCGGTTGTTCGGCATGGTTGCAATGCCGGCTAATGCCGGAGCCGCACAATCAGCAGCAGTACGATCTGTTCATTGCCGAAATCGTGGCGGCCTGGGCCGACAGTCGGGCGTTTCGTGATGGCCATTGGCAGTTCGAGCAGGGTGGCGAGGCGTGGCGCAGCCTGCACTATGTGGCTGGCGGGCAGTTTTATGCGACGGGTGAGCCAGTGCAGGTGACCGGCTAAAGACTCGAGGCTCGATATAATGAAGGCAATGGCGGCTGGCCAGGCCATGCGCGGAGGGTGATATGAAAAAACTGCTTTACGGCCTGTGCTTGTGCCTGTTGATGGTGCCGGCCTGGGCGATGTCTGTGGCTTTCATCAACCCCGGCAAGAAGGATGAAGTTTACTGGCTGACCTCGGCCAATGCCATGCAGGCAGCGGCGGATGATCTGGGTATCAAACTGGAAATGCTGTATGCCGAGCGTAACCATCTGAATGCACTCGATATTGCCCGCAAGATTACCCAGCGCCCGGCCGGGCAGCGGCCTGATTATGTGATTTTCAGCAATGACTATGGCACGGCACCCGAAATGCTCAAGCTGCTGAATGGTGCCGGTATCAAGACTTTCATGGCCTTCAGCGGTCGCAGCAGTGATGGCAAGGGCGAGCTGATCGGGCCGCCGCGTGGCAATTATCCTTTGTGGCTGGGCTCGCTGGAGCCGATGGCGGAGGAGGCTGGCTACCAGACGGCCAAGGCACTGATTGCCGAGGCGCGTCGCAAGGGCACGCCGCATGTAGGCGGCAAGATGCAGCTGATCGCGATCGGCGGTGACCGTTCGACGCCCTCATCGGTGGCGCGCAGTGACGGCATGCGCCGGGCCGTGGCCGAGGCCCGCGATGTGCAGTTGACGCAGGAAATCTTTGCCAACTGGAGTCGCGAGCGGGCGGCGACCCAGTCCGAATGGCTGGTGCAGCGCTATCCCAAAGCTGCCATGGTCTGGGCTGGCAACGATCTGATGGCGTTTGGAGCGATGGATACCTGGCAGAAGGTTGGCCGCATGCCGGGCAGGGATGTGTTCTTCAGTGGCATCAACACCTCGGATGAGGCGATGAAAGCGCTGCAAGACGGCCGGCTGGCAGCCCTGTCTGGTGGGCATTTCATCTGCGGCGCCTGGGCGCTGGTGATGCTTTACGACTATCAACACGGCGTCGATTTTGCGACCGAAGGGCTGGAGTTGCAGCGCCCGATGTTTGCCCTGTTTGACAAGCAAAGCGCTGCCGTTTTCATGACACGTTTCGGCAAGCTGGATTTTTCGGCGGTGGACTTCCGCAAATACAGCAAGGTTGAAAATCGCAAACTGCGGCAGTACCGCTTCGGATTCCGTCAATTATTGCAATGAGTAATGCCCGACAGCGGATGCAATACCAGCCGCTAGCCCATACCCTTATCCGGCGAATTGCCTGGCTGGCAAGCGCCTGTGTCCTGTTGTTCTGTATGGCGCAAGGTGCGCTGACCTATGTGCAGGAAAAAAACCTGGTCAAACAGTCGCTGACCGAGCTGGTGGATATCTCCGGTCCGATGCTGGCACTGGCTGTCTGGGATATCGAACCGGAAGCCGTGCAAAAACAGCTGGATACACTGGCAGCCAACCAGCTGGTCGCCTATGTGCGGCTGGATGTGGTGACGGGTCATCATTTTCAGTCTGGTGACATTGAAGAGCTGGAGGCTAGCGAAATTCAGCGCTATACCCTGCAGTCACCGCGCGGCAACGAGACGATTGCCCACCTGCAGCTGGTGCCGGACCGGCGTTATCTGCTGCGTCAGGTTGCGCAGTCGGTAGCAGTGCTGCTGCTGGGTGCCAGCTTGCTGACCTTGCTGGTGTGTCTGCTGGTGGCGTATGTGCTGCGCAATAATCTTGAATTGCCGATGCGCAAGCTGGCCGGCTTTGCGGCCAACCTCAAGCGTGACAGTCTGCTCAGTGATTTGCCACGGCGTGAACACCGACTTTCCGCGCGGGATGAAATTGATCTGCTTGCCGAGGGCTTTGCCACCTTGCAGCAGGGCTTGGCCATGCATATCGATACGCTGGACGAACAGGTCGAGCAAAGAACCCGCGAGCTGGCCACCGCGCTTGAGGATATTCGCCGGCTGCTTGAGCGTGATGTGCTGACGGGCTGTTACAGCAAAGCCTATCTGGGCAAGCACTTGCCACTGTTAATGCAGCAATCCGAAGCGAGTGGGCAGCCACTCTGCCTGCTGTTTTGTGACCTTGACCATTTCAAGCCGGTGAATGACGAGCTGGGTCATATTGCCGGTGACGAGGTTTTGCGTGTCGCCGGTGCCCGCATCATGAGTCAGCTTGATGGCGAGCCGGGCTGGGCCGTGCGTTTTGGCGGTGAGGAATTTGTGGTGGTGTTGCCAGAGGCAGGGCTGGATGCTGCCTGCGAGATGGCCGAGCGCATGCGCCAGGCACTCGAAACCACCATCCAGCTCGATTCGGCGCAGCAGTTGCGTATCAGCGGCAGCTTTGGTGTTGCGCAGGCCAGATCGGGCGAGAGTCTTGCCAGCCTGATCAAGCGTGCCGACCAGTGCATGTATGAAGCCAAGGCGCAGGGGCGCAATCGGGTGGTGTGCGAACGGGGTTAACGACCGTTTTGCTCTGGCGAGATGGGTCAATAAAAAAGGCTGCCGAGGCAGCCTTTTTTCGAGCAGTCAGTTCTGATTAGAACTTGTGACCCAGGTAGAACGCGAATACACGGGTACCGTTGTCGGTAGCGCCCATGTCGCTGGTGCGCTGGAACTCAAAACCGGTCCAGGTGCGCTTGGACAGGTCGTAGTTCACGCCAACGGTGAATACGGAGAAGTCATCATTCTGCTTGGTGCCGGTAGCATCCCTGCTGTCAGCTTCTTTCCAGTAACCAACCTTAGGCGTTACTTTGCCCATGGCGTAAGTTGCGCTCAGGCCGTAACCGTGGGTCTTGGCAGCGCCTTTCTTGGTGGATGCGTAGCCGAAGTTCACGCCCAGCGCGTCAAACTTGGAAGCTACGGAGAACTGCTGCTGGTTCTGGCTCACACCTACGTTCTTGTCGGTGGAGTTCGCGTATTCGAACTTGGCGATGCCGGCATCGTACTTGATACCGAAGGAATTATTGTAAGCCGCGGACGTCGCGCTTTCCTTCAGCTGGTGCGACAGGGCAACAGTCACGCCGTTGAATACCGGGGCATCGTAGCGGATGGAGTGTTTCAGGCGCTTCTCGCCAGCCAGCTGCGAACCGGCAGCAGCAGCGTTGCCGTCCAGATCAACAACCGAGAAGATTTCGGCAGCGGAGCCGAAGCCGGAGTTGGTCGGGTTGGAAACGTTACCGAACTTGACGGTACCGAAGGCGCCAGCCAGACCGATGAAGGTGTCACGGCCGTTCCAGTTGTTGGCAGTTTCATCGCCAGTCGGGTCGATGCGGTTGGCAACTTGCCAGATAGCCTTCAGGCCATTGCCCAGATCTTCGTTGCCGGAGAATACGATCTCGCCAGCATTGCGGAACATGTCGTTCTTGGAAGCCTTGCTGTCAGCCTTCAGGTTGGTCACAGCAACGTCGATCTTGCCGGAAACGGTCACGTCTGCCATGGCAACGGCTGGCAGGGCGGCCAGAGTGGCCAGTACGATCAGCTTTTTCATGTTTATTCCTTGAGTCAGAGAGTGTGCGCACGCCAGTTGTGCCGGCGTGTCGCTTATTGGCCAGAGCGTCGCCCTGGCTGTTGCGGCGCAATATAAGCGGCTTGTTGCAAAAAAACAAATACATGAAAATATGTTTCATTTTTACTACATTTAATAAACTTGGCAGATCGGCGCAAGTCATTGAATCAAAAGATATTTAATAAAAACTAAATGATGCAAAAAAACAACAATTACTGTATGTGTCGGTTTTTTAAGGAATAAATTTATCTGGTGATTGCTGCAGCAGTAGGGTGGCGGGCAGCTGGTATGCCCCTGTTGTTGACGCGAAAGGAGACTGATGCCGAGCATCAAGAAGGAGTATTCGGGAGGGAAGGGTTGTGGTTTGACTGATTTCAGCTCGGGGTGGTCAATTGTTATTGACATATTATGTTTTTGTTAAAAACGGGGTTGGCCGCATGCGGCCAACCCCGTTTGACTTCATGCAGGCACGAATGCCTGCTGCAGTTTACGACTTCACCGGGCAGCTCATGGCCGCGCGGTAGTCCACTACTTTTACCTTGCCGCTGATGATGTCTTTCTTGGCCTGCGTCACACGGCCTTCCATGTCCTTGCTGATCAGCTTGCGGTTGTTGGCATCAATTGCCCAGTCCAGACCGCCTTCTTTCAGGCCCATGGACACCACGCCCGGTTGCCACTTGTTGGTGCGGGCATCGTCCATCAGCTTGTAAACAGCGTTGTCCACGCGCTTGATCATCGAGGTCAGCACAAAGCCCGGGAACAGGTGGTTCTGGTTGGAGTCCACGCCGATGCCCAGCTTGTTCTTGTCCTTGGCAGCCTGCAGTACGCCCATGCCGGTACCGCCGGCAGCGTGGAAGACCACGTCAACGCCACGGTCAAACTGGCTGCGGGCCAGCTCGCCACCACGTGCCGGGTCGTTGAAAGCCTGCGGGGTGGTGCCGGTCATATTGGCAATGATTTCGGTTTTGCCGTCAGCTGCCTTGGCACCCTGGGCGTAGCCGCACTGGAAGGCGCGGATCAGCGGTACATCCATGCCGCCGATGAAGCCGACTTTCTTGCTCTTGCTGGCCAGCGAGGCAGCCATGCCGACGAGGTAAGCGCCTTCCTGTTCGCGGAACACCACGGACTGGATATTTGCGCCTTTGGCAACGTCATCGACGATGGCGAATTTCACCTTCGGGAACTCGGTCGCCACGGTCTGGATGGCCTGGGTGAAGGAGAAGCCGATGGCAATCACCAGATCCACATTGCGGCGGGCCAGGTTGCGCAGTACCTGCTCTTTCTGGGCATCGTTGGCCACCTGTGCTTCGCGATAGGCAATGCCGGTATTTTTCTTGAAACGTTCCGCGCCGGTATAGGCAGCCTCGTTAAAGCTCTTGTCAAACTTGCCGGACGGGTCATAAACCACGGCAGGGGTGAAGGCATGGCTGTAAGCGGCACCAAGCAGCAGGGAAACAGCCAGGGCTGCGCGTTTCATAGGGCTAAACATGGGTAATTCCTGAAGTTGCATCGTTATTTTCCGGCGACGCCGGACTCGACCCCCGACCCGTTTGCCAGCCCACGATATCGGCATGAATGCCGGGAGTGGGCAAGGCAAGGGCGAGGAAGGGGCGGGATTATACGCACAGCGCTAAGTGATTGAAAGTAGAAAGATAAAAGATGCCATTGGGTAGTTTTATCGAACTGACATGCCCTTGCCGTCGCGTAGGCTTGCAAGCCGTTCGGCGTATTGGCATGGGCATATGTCAATGTCAGCAAATGCCGGTTTGCGGGTACTGCCGAGTCACTTACTTTGCCGGGGATCAGGCGCGGCGAGCTTCGCCGGCAAAACAGCCCGGACGGGCATTGTGCAGCTGCACATAGTCGATGTCCGGGTCGGCAAACAGGCTAGCCAGCAAGGCCGCCAGCTCGTTACCCATGCAGACCTCGGCCTTGCGCATCATGTGCTGGCTATCGTAAGCCCGCGCCGAGATCATCCGCGCTTGCAGTACCGGCGGAATCTCGCCGGCTTCCAGCTTGGCAGGCCTTGCCCCGGCGCGAATGAAGATCGAGCCGGATGCCCGATAAGGCGAGGGTGTGGACAAATGACGATAAGGCCGCAGATAAACCGTCTCGCTGATGGCAGCATCCTGCAAGCTGACGCGGCAGGGATAACCGGGTTGGCTATCGGCCGTCATGCGGCGGATATGGCGGCTGGCGAGAGCGTCGGCATCCAGCTGCTCCAGCCCGGCAATGAGGTCGGCTGGCAGGCCGTGAATCACAAAGTTGCTCATGATGATGTCCCTGTCAAAAAGGCCATCATCAGTGTTTTGTGGTATGTCGACTCGCCGCAATCGGACATGGAGTTCTGTCGCCAGCAAGGCCTTGCGGCCAACATCGGCAGGGCCGTACTGATAATGAGCTCCTCGGGTCGCGGATGGCCTGTTGATGCTTGTTTTTTACAATTTCGCGCTCTGAGCAAGCTGTGGCACAGTGCACGCCATTTGCCGCGCAGCGATTGATGAAGTGCTGCCGGATAATCCCTTTCCGTTGTCGCCGTGGTGCTCACGGCAAATTACTGAAGTCCGCCAGATGCAGATAAGTGTAGAAAACAAAGCAGAATCGAAAAAGGCACCCCGTTACTGGCTGCTGTCGTGGAACCCGAAGCATGCAAACGAGGGAGGGGACGCCGGTATCGAAGCGGGGGTGGAAACCCATTGGTCTTGCCATTCGCGGCAGCCACAGGCTGGCGATTTTTTTTATCTGATCCGTCTGGGTGAAGGTGCGCGCGGCATGGTGGCTCGTGGCACGGTCACGCAAGCTTCGTTTCAGGGGGCGCACTGGCGTGATGCCGACAAAATGCGTGCTTACATCGGCATTACGGCGGAAGAGGTCAGACCGGATTGTGCCTCGGGCATCTTGCCCATGCTGTTACTGCAAAAGCTTGCTGCCGAGCGCCCATTCAAGTGGAGCGGGCAAAGTTCGGGTGTCGAGATACCTGCAGGGCTGGCGGAGCAGCTGGATCAGCAATGGCATATCGGCCGCGGCCAGCATAGCCTGCAGCAATATCTTGACTGGAGCATGCAAGACTCAGCGGAGAGTCGGCCTGAGTGGCTGCCCAATTACCGACAACGTCTGGCTGAGGCTGAAGCAATCCGACAGGGCCGTGCCGAGCTGGATGAGACGGCACTGATCTGGCTGTGGCGTGATGGGGCGAATGGTGTTTGCAAAGTCAGCCCGGGCTTTTTGCCGCGTGAAGTTTTCGAGCGCAACAAGCCATTCTTGCATGAGCTGACAGTGCAGATCATGCAAGAGCCTACGGCCGACTGCTATCAGCGGGTGTTGCAGCAATGGGCGCAAGCCAAGGCCGCCGGGCAGTTCAGCCGTATTTATAGCGCGGTGATTCATCGTGTTTTTGCTGCCTTTGCGCCGACCCGCTTCACCACCATCGTCAATAAGCAGGATTGCGAAAAATTGCTGCGCTGCCTTGCCCGCGATTTTGAACTGCCCGTGAATCCGGCTGGTGATTGGCCCGCATTGAATGCCGAGCTGCGGCAGTGTGTAGACAAGTTTGGCTCTTATATCGCTATGGAGGCCGAAAGCAATATTGCCTTGTGGCAGCTGTTCAAGGCCAAAGAGCGGCGAAATACGGTGCAGGACGATGAAGCAATATCCACTGCCGATGATGACTTCCAGGATGACCGACTAATGACAAATGCCGTGGCATTGAATCAGATTCTCTATGGCCCGCCGGGCACCGGCAAAACCTACGAAACGATTTACGCGGCCTTGCAGATTCTCGACCCGGCTGCTGCGGATGCTTATCAGCAGGTAGATTGTGACGACGAGTCAACTGTGGGCGAAAGGCTGGCCGCACGTGCTGAGTTGAAGGCTCGTTTTGACGAATTGAGCGCGGAACAGCGCGTGCGCTTTGTCACCTTCCACCAGAGCTTCAGCTACGAGGATTTTGTCGAGGGGCTGCGAGCGGAGACGGTAAACGGACAGGTGCAATACCGTGTGGCGGACGGTGTGTTCAAGCAGGTTTGTACCGATGCCATGCATGCTGATCTGGATCAGCAAGATGTCTTCGGTCAGTCGATTCAAATTTTGCAGTCGCATTTCGAGCAGCAGGATGTGTTGACGCTGCAAACGCCCAGAGGCAAACCATTTACGGTGCTAAGTCTCAGCGATACCTCGTTTACTGCCCAGCCGGCCAGCAGTGTGGACAAGGGCTATACCTACCCGACACCGTTCGAGAGTGTGCGCAAGATTTATCATGGCCGTAAAGATCAGGTGAACTCTCACCACTCTTACGCGGAGGGCATGCTCAATTATCTCAAGGCAAAGTGCGGCTTGCCTGATGCACCGCCTCCCGTATCCGCTTCGCAGCACAGGCCGCGTTTTGTCCTCATCATCGACGAAATCAACCGTGGCAATATCTCGCGAATTTTCGGCGAGCTGATCACGCTGATCGAGCCGTCCAAACGCGCTGGTGCCGAGGAGGCGCTGTCGGTGACGCTGCCGTATTCCAAGGACAGCTTCAGCGTGCCGGACAATGTCTACATCATCGGCACCATGAACACCGCCGACCGTTCTCTGGCGGGGCTGGATCTGGCACTGCGCCGCCGCTTCAGCTTTACCGAAATGCCGCCGCGCCCCGATTTGCTGGATGGTGTGATGGTGGAGGGCGTGAATATTGGCCAGATGTTGCGGGTGATGAATGAGCGCATCACCGTGCTGCTGGACCGCGACCACACCATCGGCCACGCCTATTTCATGCCTTTGCAGACTGCGCCGACGCTGGCCGGGCTGGCCGACATCTTCCGCCAGAAAATCCTGCCCCTGCTGCAGGAGTATTTCTTTGAAGACTGGGAGCGCATCCGCTGGGTGCTGAACGATCAGACCAAGCCGCAGGATTCTGCCTTCATCATCGAAGACAAGTCGCTGGATGTGTCTAGCTTGTTCTCAGGCGTGGCGGACAAGCTGCGCCAGTCGCCGCAATGGCGCTTGAACGATGGTGCGTTTACTAAGCCTGACGCCTATCTTGGCATTGCGGCCAACCTTGGGCAGCGTGTGCCAGATCAGCCAGTCACTGACGGGGCGAATACTTGAAGTTTCAGCGTATCGTGGTGCGCGAATACGCGCGGCTAACCACCAGCCACGTGGCGCAGCCCTCGCTGGATGAGGCGCAAATCAGCCAGGTGGCGTTCGACTGGCTGTGCCAGTTGGCCGCCGGCTTTCGCCGTAGCGGCGCACAGCTATTGCAGCTGGATGGCCGGCAGTGGCTGCGGCTGGATAGCCATGTGGGTGTGCTGGAAAGCCCGTGCGGGCAGGTGATCGAAATCCTGCCCAAGCATCACGACGAGGGCGATTGCGAGGTATCGGCTCGCGCCTTGTTGTGCAAGCTGATTAGCAGCCAGCTGGATATTGCTAGCCGGGAAACGACCGAGGCCGGGCTGCAGCTGTATCGCGCGCCTTTGGCGGAATGGGTAATGCGGCAGTTCTTGCAGGCGCTGGAACATCTGCTCAAGCGCGGCCTGCGTTTTGATTACCAGCGCATCGAGGAGGAGCAGCGTTTCTTGCGCGGCCAACTCGATGTGGTGAAGCAGATGCGCCAGCCGCCGGGGCGGCAGCACTTTTTCCAGATCCGCCATGATGTGTTTTTGCCGGATCGACCGGAAAACCGCCTGCTGCAAAGCGCATTGATGCTGGTATGCAAAGCGGCGCAAGACGCCGATAACTGGCGCCTCGCACACGAGCTTGCCGGCATGCTGCAAGACTTGCCCGCTAGCCGTGATATCGACGCCGATTTTCGCGCCTGGCGCAACGATAGGCTGATGGCGCATTACCAGCCTGTGAAGCCGTGGTGCGAGCTGATCCTGCACCAGCAGATGCCCAAGGCGGTGGCCGGCGAGTATCGCGGTATCAGTTTGCTGTTCCCGATGGAGCGCCTGTTCGAAAACCATGTGGCGCGCTGGCTGCGGGGCAGCTTGTTAACGGGTGCCAGCCTGACGACGCAGGCCAGCCGCCATGCCTTGTGCCGCCATGACGGGCAAAACATGTTCCAGCTCAAGCCGGATTTGCTGATCACGCAAGGAACACGGCAGTGGGTGCTGGATACCAAGTGGAAACGGCTGGACGAAAGCGACCGCCAGAACAAATACGGTCTGAGCCAGGCAGATTTTTACCAGCTGTTTGCCTATGGCCAGCGTTATCTGGGCGGCGAAGGTGACATGGCGCTGATTTACCCGGCCTGGCGCGGTTTTACCAAGCCATTGCCGGTGTTCGAATTTGATGAGTGCTTGAGGCTGCACGTGCTGCCGTTTGATCTGGAAGACGATGAATTGTTGTTGCCGGAGGCGGGTGTCTTGCCCTTGGTGGAGCCGCCGGCATGCCGGCCATCTGCCGCGTGACAAATGCGTGAAAACGCGCCGCATCTGCATGTTTTCTGACCAATAATGGACAGGTGATGGTGATGCGTTTGGAGCTGGCCGGTGAAGACCTTGCAGATGGCTTTGTGTGTGGCATGTGCCCATGTGTTTGCTGCTACGCCGCTGGTGGTAGGGCTGGGTGATCAGGCGACGCCGCCTTACAAACGTGGTGACGAGAGTCTGCCCGACAGCCGGCCGGGGTTGGTGGTCGAACTATTGCAGCTGGCTGCGGCCAACTGTGATGTCAGGCTGCAGTTCAAGCTCTTGCCTGGTGTGCGCATGCTGAAAGAGGTGGAAAGCAGCGAGCTGGATAGTGCGGCGCTGCTGTCGTATACCGCCGAGCGCGCGGCCTATGCGCTGTATCCGATGCAGAATGGCAAACCGGCCGAGGCGCAGCGCGTCGCCATGCTTAGTTATGTGTTTTATGTGCGGCCGGATCATCATCTGCAATGGGATGGCCACACCCTGCAAGGGCTGATGCGCAAGGTGGGGACGAATCTGGGCTGGTCTATCAATAATGATCTCGACAAGCTGGGCATCCCGGCAGAGCCTGCCAAGACTGTCGAGCAAAACTTCATGAAGCTGCAGGCGGGCCGTATCGATGCCTATGCGACCCACGAATTGCTGGGGGACAGTTACCTGTCGATTCATAACGATATGAACCTGACCAAGCTGCAACCGCCGGTCGTGTCGAAAGCCTACTATCTGATTTTCTCGCGCCAGTTTGCCGGCCGTTATCCGGCAGTCAGCCAGTGCATGTGGCAGAAGATCGGCAATCTGCGTGAACGGCTGTATCAGCAGCGCATGGCTGATTATCTGGATTGAGCCGTGCCGAGCAACAAGGTTGGCCGCGTTTGCGGCCAACCTTGCTGGTATGAAAAACGCCGCAGACCTTGAGGCTTGCGGCGTTTTTTGAGTGCAGGCGGCAGATCAGCCCAGACCGTGCATCATCTTTTTCAGTTTGCCCGACAGCAGGAACAGCACCAGTGCGGCGCCACCGGCCATCATCACAAACAGCATGAAGAAGTCGTGCAGATTGGTCACGGTATAGCCGAGGAAGACCGGCAGCGGCTTGCCGGCTTCCGGATACAACCCGGACAGCACGCCGGCAAACTTGTTGGCCAGCGAGTTGGACAGGAACCACACCCCCATCATCATCGACACCAGACGGGCCGGCGACAGTTTTACCACCAGCGACAGGCCGATAGGCGACAGGCACAGCTCGCCGAAGGTGTGGATGCTGTACAGACTGATCAGCCACAGCATGCTGACTTTCACGCCAGGCTCCAGGCCATTGACGCCCAGCGCAATCACCAGATAACCGATAGCCAGCAGTAGCAGGCCGATGGCCATTTTCATCGGTGAGTTCGGCTCAAGGCCCTTGCTGCCCAGCTTCAGCCACAGCCAGGCAAACATCGGCGCGCAAACGACGATCACCACAGGGTTGATCGACTGGAAAAACGAGGCCGGGATGGTCCAGCCCAGCAGCTCGCGATTGGTCTGTTCTTCGGCAAAGAAAGTCAGCGAGGCACCGGCCTGCTCGAATGCCGACCAGAAGAAAATCACGAAGGCCGACAGCAGCATGATCACAGCCAGACGGTCTTTCTCTTCCCGAGTCAGCGGCGCGTGCTTGATGCGCTCGCCAGACTCGTGATGGCGCTGGGGTGGCAGTCCGATTGCCGCGCCTTCCGGCGTCACCAGATAACGGCTGCGGAAGGCCAGGAACAGTGCTAGCGAAACCAGCATGCCGATACCGGCAGCCAGAAAGCCCCATTTGAAATCGGCCGGATTGCCGGTGTCACCCAGTGCGCCGCAAACCAGTGGTGCCAGCAGCGCGCCGGCATTGATGCCCATGTAAAACAGGGTGAAGGCGGAGTCCACGCGCTTGTCACCCACCGGGTACAACTGGCCAACCATGGACGAAATATTCGGCTTGAACAGACCGTTGCCGGCAATCAGCAAAGCCAGGCCGCCGAACATCAGCGGGGTGGCGGTAGCCGGCTGCTGGTATAGCGCGGCCGCAAAAAACATGGCGAACTGACCGGCGGCCATCAGCAGGGCTCCGGCAATGATGGCACGACGATTACCCCAATAGCGATCGGCGATATAGCCGCCCAGCAGCGGGGCGAAATACACGAGGCCGGTGTAGCTGCCGTAGATTTCGGATGCATAAGCCTTGTCGAACATCAGGGCTTTCACCATAAACAGCACAAAAATGGCGCGCATGCCGTAGTAGCTGAAGCGCTCCCACATTTCGGTCACGAACAGCAAGTACAAGCCGCGTGGGTGTTGTTGATACATCGGTGGGTCTTTCTCTCGTGCGTGCAAGGCACGCTGGTTGAAGTGGTGAGTTGAATTACGAGTCCTTTTTTATCTGGCTGGACTTTCTTTTCGGGCGGCGATTGTGCTGACACTTTCACTTTTTCGCAACAATAAAATGTGTGAATTCGAAAATTTAAGGCGCAAAAGTGTAATAAATGTTCAGAATTTATCTTTTTTGGATGATTTTATATGGATTGATTTTCGTAAATATTCGTTATGGTTTGTTATCGAACTTTGCGGGAATTAATGGGGTAATCTGGCAGGTAGGAAAGACTGGCAAGCAGCTGCAATGACAAGGCTATCTTGGGGCGGGTGAACTGGCATAACATCAGGCATTGCCGCAAAAGCATTGGGCTGCGGTTAACCGGACGGATGTTTATGCCTATTTTTTTGCACGCGGGCTGTGGCCGCAATTTCAAGAGTCAGACGACAAAAGGTTTCAATACCGCCGACTGGCAGGAAGTTCGCCTCGATATCGACCCGGCGGTACAGCCTGATCACCTTGGCAGCATGACCAATATGCAGTCATTGCCATCAGCATCGGTTGATGCGGTTTATTCGAGTCACAATATCGAACACCTTTTTGCACATGAGGTGCCGCTGGCATTGCAGGAGTTCAGTCGTGTGCTCAAGGATGACGGTTTTGCAGTCATCACCTGTCCCGACCTGCAATCTGTCTGCCAGCTGGTAGCCGAGGATCGCCTGCTTGATCCGGCATATCAGTCCCCAGCCGGCCCGATCAGCCCGCTTGATATCCTGTATGGACATAGGGCATCGCTGGCGAATGGCAATCTGTTCATGGCGCATCGCAGTGGTTTTACCCGGACTGTGCTTGACGGCACTTTGCGGGCTTTCGGCTTTGCCACCGTTGCGACCATGAGGCGGGGGGCAGCCCCGTTCTACGATTTGTGGGCGGTGGCCAGCAAATCACAGCGTAGTGATGAAGAAATGATGGTGCTGGTACGGGATCACTTTCCCCAATAATCCAGACATTGCTATGAGGAAAGGGCACCCGGATGGTGCCCTTTTAGCTGTAACGGAAAGACTCAGCCTAGCCAGCTGAGCGCCAATGCGACTGCCGCCGGCAGTGCCTGGATGAACAGGATCTTGCGGCTGGCCGTCGCCGCGCCGTAAACGCCGGCTACGATGACGCAGCCAAGAAAATAGCTGCGTATGCCTTCGGGCGCATGAGGCAACACGCTCCACAATAGTCCGGCGGCGAGAAAACCGTTATATAGCCCCTGGTTGGCCGCCAGCACACGGCTGGCTTCGGCAAACTCGGCGCTCAGGCCGAATGCGCGCCGGCCGGCCGGGCGTGTCCACAAGAACATCTCCAGCACCAGGATATAAACGTGGATCAGGGCGACGATGGTAGTCAGCAAGCTGGCAAGCAGTGACATGGCAACTCCGGCAAGGGGCGGTTAAAGGGGGGTAGGGCAGTGATGACCGCGCATTATGTGGTGAGGCTTGGCGGTTTACAGCGTCTTGCTCCACAAGATCTGCAAACCATGCGGCTGCTGTTTGGTGCCGACAATGCTGAAGCCGTTCTTGCTGTTGACCCGCGCCATCACCGGGTTTTCGCTGCGGCTGGAGGTCTCCACCACGCTAAAGCCCTGGCTGCGCAACCAGTCGTGCTGTCGGCAAGTCAGCTCGTGCGCGACTCCGGCATTGCGAAACGCCGGATGCACGCCGCCCAGCCAGCTGTAATAGCGGCTCTCGCCAATCGCATAGCCGGCCTTGAAGGCAATCAATTTCCCGCCTTGCTGCGCCAGAAACACGCTGACATCAGGCATGCGGCCCAGCCGCCAGGCGTGATCCAGTTTGGCACCGTCAAACAGGATGTCTGACAGCGCGGCAATTTCTTCCAGCAAATCGGCGGCTGGTGTACCCAATACGGTGTGATAGCTGACAGCAGTCATGGTCAAGTCCTGTAGTAAGCCCCGGACCTTGCCTTGAGCCGACGCTACTGCCTGCGTCGGCGTGTCCTGGCTCGGAGACTGTGCCGGGGTCTGAATGGCCTGCGGCCAGTCTGGCGGGATGCGGCCAACGATCTTCGAGCTTGGCCGCAAGCATCCGGATATCAGCTCAGGCTCGCGGCTGAGCGTGCCGGCTCATTTATGCTGCGGCTGTGGCAGCTCTTCAAAATCCGCGCAGCGCGGCAGCTCGGCCAGAATCGCCGCCAGCGCCGGTGGTGGCGGAATCAGCTTGCGTGCGCGCAAATCCATCCATGCGCCCGCAACTTCGTAAATGGCGGCTACTTGACCGTCGGGCTTGGTCATCAGCTGGCGAATCTTCCAGCGGCTATTGTCCGGGCTGGCGGCAGCTATCTGCACATCAATCGTCAGGCGTTCGCCCAGATGTACTTCGCGGCGGTATTCGGTGCTTTCGCGAAACAGCACCGGCCCGAAGCCGTGGGTATGAAACGCATCCATGCCAAAACCGGCGGCGGCCAGCCATTCCATGCGCGTGTGCGTGCACAGATCGGCGTAGGCGTTGTGGCGCATATGCTGGTTGGCATCAATATCAGACCAGCGAATCTCGACAACTTTGCTGAAGGCTTGCAAGACAACTCTCCCGTTTAAAACCGAACGATCGTGCTATTTTGCACGGCCATCGCAGAATGGCAAGCCAATTCTGTGGTCAGCAGGGGCGTTAAAGGCGGGGGAGGTGGATGGCTATGGCTGCCGTGCGACAGCCGTGCGGCCAGCCGGCCAGGATATGGCCAGCTGGCAGGGCGATGCTGTTGTGACTCAAGGGGTGAAGAAATAGCGCGTCAGGTGAAAGAACACCGGCGCGGCAAAGCTGATCGAATCCATCCTGTCCATCATGCCGCCGTGGCCGCTGATCATCGCGCCCCAGTCTTTGGCGTTCAGGCTGCGCTTCACCGCCGACAGCACCAGCCCGCCCAGGAAGCCCATCAACACCGCCACCGCAGCGAGCGCCCCCGCCTGCAGCGGGCTGAATGGCGTGATCCACCACATTGCCGCACCGATGGCCGTGGCGCCCAGCGTGCCGCCGACAAAGCCTTCGACGGTTTTGGACGGGCTGACAATCGGCGCGATCTTGTGCTTGCCAAACAGCTTGCCGAATACGTACTGCAGCACATCGCTGATCTGCACCACCAGCAAGAAATAGAAAATCAGTAGCACGTTCTGGCCGCTATAGCCCGGAATCTCCAGCAACAGCAGCGCCGGCACGTGGCTGATGCAGTAGATGGTGATCATCACCCCCCACTGGATCTTGGCGCTGCGATCAAGAAAATTCTCCACATCCTCACCCAGCACCGACAGCGTGGGCAGCAGCAAAAAGCCGTATACCGGGATGAAGATCGAAAACAGCGTGTACCAGTCGTAGCCGATCAGCAGATATTGCGCCGGAATCAGCCCGAAAAACGCCACCGACATGGCGCGGTGGTCGCCGGCCCGGGTCGGGGTCAGCGTCAGGAATTCGCGCAGCGCGTAAAACGAAATCAGCGCAAACAGGATAATCGTGGCCGCCTTGCCCAGCAAAAAGGCAAAAGTCACCACTGCAATCATCACCCACCAGGCATTGATGCGCGCATTCAGGTTTTGCACCGTGGCGCGGCCGCTGTCGCTGCTGACACGGCGCGACAGCCAGAAACTGATACTCGACGACAGCATCAGGATGGCGACTACACCACCGCAGACCCACCAGAATTTGTCCAGCGCACTCATAGCAACTCCAGAATGGCGGCGCGGGATCGCGCCAGAAAATCGGCCTTGGCCTCGCCCGCTATACGCGGCAAGGGCGCACCAAAACGCACGGTGCAGATCAGCGGCACCGGAAACAGGCTGCCCTTGGGCAGGCAGCGATGCAGGTTTTCCAGATACACCGGCACCAGCTCGACCTCGGGAAAACGCTGCGCCAGATGAAACAGCCCCGACTTGAATTCGCCCGGCACCGCCTGCGGCCGGCGCGTGCCCTCGGGGAAAATGATCAGCGAATCACCCGCTGCCAATGCCGTCATCAACGGTTGCAGCGGGTCGCCATCGCCGCCGTGGCGGTTGATGAACACCGCGTTCAGCCCCTGTGTGGCAATGCGGCGGCGCAGCGCATCTTTTTGCCAGTAATCGGCAGCCGCGACCGCGCGGGTGTGCCGCCGCGCCTCGGCCGGCAGGGCAGTCCATAAGGCCAGTGTGTCGATATGGCTGCTGTGATTGGCAAAGTAGATGCGCTGGCGGCCTGCAGGTGGTGGGCCGATCCAGCGTGCCGGCGCGCCCACCAGCAGACGCACCAGCCCGATCAGCAAACGGGGCAGCAGCCAGCTCATGCTTGCGGCCCTTGCAGTTGCCGCGCGATGGCGCGGGTGCGGGTGAGGCAGGTCAGCAGCCCGCCTGCGGCAATCACCGCTACCCCTACGCTCAGGCTGTGCAGCGAGCCTAGCCACGCCAGCTCGGCGATGGCGGCCAGGCAGGCCAGCGTCATCACCGCCATGCGGTGCTGCTTGGCCATTGGCCCGCGAAAATCCTGCGCCAGGCCCAGCGCGCCGCCAAACACCCGCACATAGGCAGTCAACGCGGCGGCCAGTGCCGCCAGCCAGCCCAGCGCCGGCAGGTTGGCCGCATAGCCCAGCGCCAGCAGAAACAGCGTATCGGCCACGCGGTCCGGCATTTCGTTGTACAGCGCGCCCAACGCCGACTGCTTGCCGTGCTCGACAGCTACCATGCCATCCAGCAAGTTGCAGATCAGCCGCGCCTGAATGCACAAGGCACACAGCAACAGCCCGCCCGCGCCCGGCTGCCAGTACAGCGCCGCCGCGCCGTTGGCGGCAAACAGGATGCTGAACACCGAAATCTGGTTCGGGCTGATGTCGTGCTGCGCCAACCAGCGGGCCGCAGTTTGCGCCCACAGGCTGGCGCGGGTCTTGATCGGGCGGCGGTTGTCGGGGGTGGTACTCATGTCAGGCATCCGTATCAGGCGTAGGCAGCGGGCTGCCGTACAACGTGGAAAAACGCCCGACATGATAACAGCTTGATGTGTGTCGATGACATGCGGCTTGGGGCAGCCGGTGTCGAGCTGACAAGGTTGGCCGCAAGCTGACAAGGCATGCGGCCAACCTTTTTCAAGCCGGCAAGGTATTGCCGGTGTTTACTTCTGCAAGGACCACAAAGCCGGCTGGCTGTTTGGCGTCCAGCCCGCGCCTTTCCACGCGGTGTGCGACTGCAGGCAGCGGTAGCGCTTGCCCTGATGCAGCACGACCTGGTCGCGCTTGAAGCTCTGGCCCTCGCTCCAGCTCACCACCTCGCCAGTTGGCGGTGTTACCGGAGGCGTCACCGGCGGGGCGACTGGCGGCGGGGTAGTGCCGGCTTTTTCGATATCCACGGCAAAGCTGTGGCCGGCAAACTGTTCGTGGAAGAACACGCGGTTGCCGATAGCCTGACGCAGCGGGGTGATGCTGATATTGCGCTGCTGGCTGGCAATCACACCCACGCGCACGATCTGCGAGCTGGTGTTGACCTTGCCGGCCAGCTCGAACGGCCAGTTGGCCATCTGGCCGCTGCTGGCAGTCACCACAATGCGATGACGCTCGACATCCTGCCCCTTGGCATCAAACACCCGCAGCGTCACCGTGCTGTTGGCCGGCAGGTTTTCGCGCGCGCTCAAATCACCCGCTTCGCGCCACGGGTTGGCTACCGGTGGCGGCTCCGGCACGGTATTGCCGCTGGCGAAATTCACGTCCGAGCAAGAATAGAACGCCTCTTCGCTGTCAGAACGCTTCCACACATTAAAGATGATATGGCGGCCGTTCTTGTTGGCCGGCAGCTTCAGATTCATGCGATAGCGGCGCTGCGCATCCAGCGGCGGGTTGCCGTTGTACGTGCCAAATAGCTCAAGGTCAGACCACTTCAGCGGCTGGTTCGGGTTCCAGCCGTTTTTGGTCACGTAAAACAGGAAATACTTGGTGGCATGCGGCGCGGTGGCCTTGTACAGAAACTCGAACTGGCCACGTGCATCCGGCACGATATTGCTGGCCTGCCAGTCGCTGCGCGGCAGATTAAAGCCCTTGAACAGCTCTTGCCCGCCGGCGCACAGCTTGCCATCCGGCACCACCGACTGGTGATTGTCACCCGGCGGATTCTGGTTGATCCCGTTCCGGTCATACAGAGCCTGGCTGCCGCCAACACGGCGCGCCTCCTGGCAAGCCGCCGACTTCGGCGACTCCGGGCCTTCCTTGAAGCAGGCATAAGTGCGGTTGATCGGCACTTCCATCGTGCCATGGGCATAAGCCGAGCCGCCGATAGCGGCCAGCAACAGCGCGAGAATGCGAGGTTTCATGTGCTTACCTTTGCAAGGGTGGGTGAATGCCACGAGCCAGGTAAACAGCATGCCCGCAGCGCAATTCAAAACATATGATATCAAGTAGACGGGTTTATTTTAAATCGAAAAATGTAGAATGAATTCGGGCTTGCAAGGTGATTGGTTGTGCCCGGTTTGGGATGCAGATGAGATGCAGCCTTGGCATGGCTGCTGTGCTGGCAGGCCGCATAGGCAAGAGAAGGCAAGCATGGGGTGGGGCAGCGCGGGTGTCGCAGCATTCGCCAAAAAGGCTGGCCGCAAACCTGTGAGGTCTTGCGGCCAAGCTTTTTGAGAGGATCGCGGTAAGCGTGGGGCTTGGGAGGCTCAGCCCAAGCTACCGTATTGGTAATATCAATAAATCCGAATTGTTTAAATGAATTTTGATCGAAAACGATCAACCCATTTCGAAACAATGAGTGTTACCGCCATAATTATCCAGTTGTTGCCGGAGTAATCAATCAATTTTCTTTCCGATAACACAGTCATCATTAGCAATATTAGTGTTGCGAGAATTATCGTAATTGCAGTTGGAAACTTGATAAAAAAACTTTTCATTTATTTAAAAGTGGTAGCGGTAGGGCGGGTTGGCCGCAAGGCCATACCCGCGGGATGAGACCAGCGAGGGTATTACCCCGAAGGGGTGACGGATCGAGGTCGGGTACCGCACCGAGTGAATTGGCGATAGACCCGCCTTACGGACTTGACGGAAAAGCGGGTATTTTAGAAATCAGCGGTGTCACTCACCGAGAGCCTTGGGGCGATAGTGTCTCACAAGCGGATCTTAAATTATTTCTTTATGCTTTTTGTATAGTTCAAATGAAACTTCCAAAAATGAGCTAATTAATAAATTCCATTGGGTTGGCGAAAGGTTTGGTTTGGTAAAAATCGCTCGAAAATGAACTAATGAATTTCTTAGTTTGTATATGTATTTGTGGGGTGTAATATTCTCTGTGTTAATGCTAGCTATGATGCTAGCTAGAGTTCTATAAGAGGCTGTTTTTGTTATAGAAGTCATTAGATCTTCTATGGCTTTCTCCTCGGAGGGTCTCCAGCTTAGGTGCTCTTCTATTTTTGCTGATAATAAAGATATGCTTATATTGTTATTTTCAATTGCTTTGTGAAATTCATATAATTTTGGTATGGGGAATAGATTCTCAATAGTTCGGTATATTTCTAAGTAAGCATGCTTGTGGTGTGATGATGTAAGCACAGTCACAAGCGATTCATAAGGATACTTTAGATCGTAGTAGTCTTGGCAGGCTGTATTAATTGTTAATAGTGTGCTTTCATTTAAAATAGGGTGTGATTTTCCGGTTGATGATATTGCAATGATAAGCATTTGTGCTGCAGAGTAATTTTTAATCTCATCCTTTTTCCCATAGATGTTGAATATTGTTGGGAAATGAATCTTTATTTCATTGAAATCTATTTCAATGGGATTCGTGCTTTTGCTTTTATCTAGCAATCTGATCTTATTGGCAAGGCTGTTTAAATCTCCGGTGGGAGTGATTTCGGATGTCCCAATGATGTAAGTGATCATCTCTGGCGGGGTTTCGCCGATGAAAAAATTACTTCCTAGATTAATTGATAATTTATCATGCATTGGAAATCCGATCATGACGTATGATACATGATCTCTGTATGTAAATTTAATGCAATAAAGCCCCCCTTCGTTGTGACGCTCAACTTCAGTAAGGTGCTTTATTAGTGCTGATTTGTATGTTTTATTCGTTTTTATGTATAGGTCGTTATCTGACAGTATTTCTATCCCATAGTTTTTTATCTCATTTTTGCATTTTGAAAATATATTTTTGTTTAGAGCTATGAAATTGGTGTTCATGCATTTGCCCAGCAAACAAGCATACTTGGAATTTCGAAATTCTCATCAAATAGAGCCTTAAAGGCATCTTTAAAAAATGATCTCTCTTCGTCGCCAATCTTACCTTTTGGTATCTTTGCTATTTTTTCATTTAATTCCGGAAGCATTAAAAATTCAAATAGTTCATCATTGTTCATTGCTATTAGTTTATTGTTTAGTGAGTTGTATCCGAGCTTAAATTTTTTTCTGCGAGATTCTTGTATTTCCATGGGTAGATCCATACCAGGTCTCCCCATTAAATGCTGTGCGGCAGCAGCCGTGAATCCTGAAATAAATGTTCTACTTCCAAATAAAGATTTTCCTGAAGAAAATCTACCGTTTAATTCATTGGATACACGTGAAAACTGAGTGTCTAGCTTAATTGTTGCATCTAGTACGTCAATAAATCCGGGGGTAATTTCCTCCCGAGATGTGTTTTCAATTAAATCTAGTCTAATGAATTCATCTGCCAGCCTTTCTTTCGTTTCTATTTTTTCTGTTTTGGTGCCATAAATTAGGTATTGTTCTATTATTACATCCGCTTGAAATTCGCCAGCTTTTTTTCTTCGTTCTGTGTCATTTATTTCTAATATGCAGATGTCTGGCAAGGCAGCTGAGATTTCTTTTTTTAATGACCCAAAAACAACTTCAACTTGTCGCCTTGTGTTCCATGGTACTTGTCCAGTATTAAGGACTAGCATTCGATATAAGAGTGGATTTGTACTTGCTGCAATCCAAAATTCCACGCGCATAACATGGTTTTCTACATGTGGCGACTCTTTGCAAGCATCTTTTAGAGCGGTTGTTCTTTGCATTCCATCTATAATGGATAGGTTGTCGTTGCTATTTAAAAAATCAGTCAAGTTAAGATTTATATTTTTGTTACCA
This sequence comes from Vogesella lacus, assembly GCF_979366295.1. Classification (NCBI taxonomy): domain Bacteria; kingdom Pseudomonadati; phylum Pseudomonadota; class Betaproteobacteria; order Neisseriales; family Chromobacteriaceae; genus Vogesella; species Vogesella lacus. The sequence continues at coordinate 187,206 of NZ_CEETQT010000010.1, read as the reverse complement.
TCAGTGACCACTCCAATTACAGGTGGTGGAATTATTGCGCCACTTTGTATGTCGCTGACTAAGTGGTCGCGAATTCTTCTAGCTGAGCTTGTATTTAATGTTTCTCTTTGACCGTCAATTCCGCCCCCGCTGGCAAATGGTTTCTTTATTAATTCTAGGTATGATTTGACGGGCATTTCTACGAGTAAAGAAGTGCATTCTGATTTTTTATCTTCTAAAGAGCTTATAATATGAAATTCCATTGCTTTTCCTAATTGATTTTGATTTGCCTGCGTGGATTGTGCTTAACTGTTGATTAAATGTTAAGGGGCGTTAACAAAGCCTCGCATAGTACCTGACCCAAGGCGCGCCGACGTAGGCCCTACATTAGGGCCGTAGGTTGGGCTGAGCCTGCGAAGCCCAACATTCACAGCACGAGCAAGTCAACAGCAAGTCAACAGCAAGTCAGTAACCGCAAACCACGCGGTCAGCGTTGGGTTTCACTGCGGTCAGCGCCAACCTACCCAAAACCGGTTTAATCGCCCGCCAACCTCCGCACCAATTCCTCACTCGCCTTCGCCAGCCTTGCAATGCTGGTTTCGCGCAGCGCGGCCAAGTCTACCCCCTCGGCATTATCCATGCCAGCCCATTTCAATAGCGTTTGACATGCGTCAGGGTGGTCGAACAGGCCATGCAGATAGCTGCCCATCACCATGCCGTCGGGGCTGACGGCGCCGTCTACACTGCCGTCGTCCAGCATGAATACCGGCCGCTCGCAATCCGGCCCGTGGCTGATGCCCATGTGGATTTCGTAGCCGGTGACCTTGGCCGCCGCGTTCACAAAGCGGCCCTGGCGCTGGGTGAGGGTTTTGTCGGCGGCAAGCGTGGTGTCGATGGCCAGATAGCCGAGCCCTGCGCTGCTGCCTGCTTTGCCTTCCACGCCTAGCGGGTCGTGGATGTGCTGGCCCAGCATCTGGTAGCCGCCGCAGATGCCGAGCAGCTTGCCGCCGTAGCGCAGGTGGCGTTGCAGGTATTGCGGCCAACCTTGCGCCTGCAAAAATGCCAGGTCGGCGCGGGTGTTTTTGCTGCCGGGCAGGATGACAAGGTCAGCCGGCGGCTTGGGTGCGTCGGGGCCGACGAAATGCAGGTTCACGCCGGGGTGGGCGCGCAGGGCGTCGAAGTCGGTGTGGTTGCTGATGCGCGGCAGTACCGGCACCACGATGTTGAAGTCGCCGCGTTCTTGCTGGCTTTGCACCGCGTCTTCGGCGTCCAGCATCAGGCCGTGCAGCATGGGCAGCACCGCCAGCACCGGCTTGCCGGTTTGCGCCTCGATCCAGTCCAGCCCGCCTTGCAACAGGCTGATGTCGCCACGGAATTTGTTGATGACAAAGCCGATCACCCGATTACGCTCGGATTCGCTGAGGCAAGCCAGTGTGCCGACGAGGTGGGCAAACACGCCGCCCTTGTCGATGTCGGCCACCAGAATCACCGGACAATCCACTGCCTCGGCAAAGCCCATATTGGCGATGTCGCGCTCGCGCAGATTGATCTCGGCCGGGCTGCCTGCGCCTTCCACCATCACCACGTCGTACTTGGCCTGCAGCCGCGCGTAGGATTCGAGCACCGCGCTCATGGCCGTGGTTTTGTACTGGTGGTAGTCGCGCGCGTTCATGTCGGCGCGCACCTTGCCGTGGATGATGACTTGCGCGCCGGTGTCGGAGCTGGGCTTGAGCAGCACCGGATTCATGTCGGTGTGCGGCGGCACGCGGGCGGCGATGGCTTGCAGCGCCTGAGCGCGGCCGATTTCGCCACCGTCTTCGGTGACGGCGCTGTTGAGCGCCATATTCTGCGGCTTGAACGGGGCGACGCGGTAGCCAGCGTCAGAGAGCAGGCGGCACAGCGCGGCGACGACGGTGCTTTTGCCGGCGTCCGAGGTGCAGCCTTGCACCATCAGCGTAGGGTAGGGCCAGGGCTTCATCGTGTTGCCTCGCGGTCTTCATGCCACTGGCGGATCAGCGCCTGCAGCTGTGGCAGGCCACGGCTGATCAGCGTCGGGCCGGGGGCGAGGATGTCGCAGGACTTGATCTCGATGATGTGGCCACGATCGTAGTTTTGCACCGCCGGCACGTCTTGCCAGCCCTCGCGCACCACCACGGTGTCGGGCTGGAAGCGCTTGCCGCACCAGCTGCCGACGATCAGATCCGGCTTGCGGGCGGCAACCTCACGATGGTCGGCGAGGATGCGTTCTTTGGCGCGTTTGTGGATGGCGAGTTCGGCAAAGGCGTCACGGCCACCGGCAAGTGCTATCAGCTCGCCCACCCAGCCGATGCCGGTGATGATAGGGTCTGGCCACTCTTCGAAGTAAACCAGCGGGCGCGGCTTGCCAGCGGCATCGTTGGCCGCGGCTTCGGCGCGGGCGGCATCGATGCTGGCTTGCAGGCTTGCGGCCAACGTTTCAGCCGCTTCATCTTTGCCGGTCAGGCTGCCCAGCACGCGCACCATGCGCAGCACGCCGGCGAGATCATGATGGTTGAAATGCTGGATATCGACCCCAGCGGCGGCGACTTCTTTCAGGATGTCGCTTTGCAGGCTGGAGAAGGCAACGACGAGGTCTGGCTGTACGGCGAGGATTTTTTCCAGCTTGCCGGTGGAAAAACCGCTGATCTTGGGCTTGTCCTTGCGCGCCTCGGGCGGGTAGACGGTAAAGCCGGAGATGCCGGCGACGAGGTCTTGCGCGCCCAAGAGGTAGAGGGTTTCAACCGCCTCGGTACACAGGCAGGCAATGCGTTGGTAGTGGCTCATGGCTTATTTCTTCTGGTAGACGGCGCGGGCTTTGTCGAGGCTGTCGCACACGGCACGGGTGCCTTGCAGGAAACGTGGCGTCGGGCGGTTAAGGATGTCGCCGTCGATCTGGTACAGCTGGTTTTGCGCCACGGCGCTGATGGCGCGAATCTGGCCCCAGCGGCCTAACAGATCATCCTGCTTTTTCATGCCGGCCGAGATCATCACCTGAGGGTTGGCCGCAATTACCGCCTCGTCGCTGACCACCGGCGCGGTGACAGGCAGGTCGGCAAAGATGTTCTGCCCGCCGCACAGCTCGATGGCGTCGTTGACGATGTGTTGCTTACTCAGCGTGTACAGCGGCTTGTGCCACACCTGGTAAAACACGCGCAGTTTGGCCTTGCTGGCATTGGCGCTACGCAGTGCGGCGAGTTCCGCCTCGTATTTTTTCGCTGCCGCTTCGGCCATGGCGCTGCTGCCCATCAGCACACCGAGGCGGCGCAGGCTGCTGGCGATATCGCTCATGCGCTTGGGCTCGCTGTAAAACAGCGGGATGCCAAGTTTTTTCAGCGGCTCCAGCTGGCGCGCTGCTGGGCCGTGCAGCCAGACAATCAGCAAATCCGGCTTGGCGGCGATGATGCGTTCCAGATCAATGCCGCGAAAGCTGCCGACTTTGGCGATGCCCTTGGCGGCGGCAGGGAAGTCGCTGTTTTCATCGACGCCGATCAGCTGTTTGCCGCCGCCGGCCGCGAACACCAGTTCGGTGACATGCGGTGCGAGGCTGATCACGCGTTTGGCCGGTGCGGCGAGGGTGACTTTCTGGCCGTCGTCGTCGGTGACGGTAAGCGGTGCGGCGGCAACGTTGGCCGCAAAGAGGGCGCTGGCCAGCAGCAGGATGGATTTCATAGCGGGTCTTTCGGGTGAAAGCTGGCCAGCGCGGCGGCCAAGCTTTGCCAATGATGTTCGGTAGCCGGCAGCCCGAGGCGGAAACGTGCTGCCGGTTCGGTAAACAGCCGGCACCAGATGTGCTGGCCGGCGAGGTGGTTTTGCAGCGCGGCGGCGTGCGGGAATACACCGCCGGCAAACAGATGGCAGCCGTCATGCGGCAGGCCGTGTTCTTTTAACAGTGCGCACAGCCGCGTGTGGCGGGCGGCAAGGTCGGCACGCGCTTGTGCTTGCCAGTGTTTGTCAGCCAGCGCGGCGGTGGCAAGCGACATCACGGCGGCGGGTATCGTCCATGGGCCGAGCTCTTCATCCAGCGCCTGCAGGATGGCAGGCTGGGCGGCGACAAAGCCCAGGCGCAAACCGGCAAGGCCAAAGAATTTGCCGACGCTGCGCAGCACGATCAGGCCATCAAGGTTGGCCGCATGGCCGGTGACAGACACTTCGGGGCAGACATCGGCAAACGCCTCGTCCACCACCAGCCAGCCGCCGCGTGCGGCTTGCTTTGTCGCCATGTCCAGCACCTGATCTTGCGGCCAACCTTGGCCGCTCGGGTTGTCGGGGTTGCACAGAATCAGCACATCGACCTGGCCAGCTTGCGCGGCGAGTTCTGCGTGCGGATAGCGCGTGACAGCGTGGCCGCTGCGTGCCCAGCGCCAGCCGTGTTCGGCATAACTCGGGTGGGCAACGGCGACCGTGCCGCGCTCGCGTAATCGCGGCAGCGCCTGAATCGCCGCCTGGCTGCCGGCAACGGGCAGAAGCTTGGCCGCGCCGTAGTAGTCGCAAGCGGCGGCGATAAAGGCGGCATCAGCCTGCGGCAGCGTGTGCCACAGCTGCGCGGCGATGTCGGGCAGCGGGTAGGGCGCGGGATTTAGCGCGGCGGAGAGGTCCAGCCAGTCGGCCGCCTCGCCGCCAAAACGGGCGATGGCGGCATTCAGATTGCCGCCGTGTACGGGTTTCAGTTCGGTCATGTCTTGCGTTTGGTGACGGCCCAGCCCAGCAGGATGACAAACGGCACCAGCGCGAACAGTGCACCCGCGCCAATCAGCCAGTAGGCCGCGGCGGCGCTGCCGGCCAGTAGCAGCAACAGGGTGGGCAGCATGCTCAGCAGCAGCTGGGCGAACTGGTCTTGACGATCGGGTCTACTCATCGCGATTTCCTTTGTCGGTCCGGCATTTGTTGGTCGGGAAGCTTGCTCAGAATGGCAGGGCGCACAGCAGCCAGATCACGATGGCGCGGTCCAGCAGCCGGCCGGCGCGGCGAATGTCGCCGGCACGCGGGTGATGGCCACAGCCAAGGTCAGGCCGTGCTTCCAGTTGGCCGTGATAGGTGGCGGCACCGCCGAGGCGGATTTCCAGCGCACCGGCCCCGGCAGCCATCACCGGCCCGGCGTTGGGGCTGTCCCACTTGGGGGCTTGTTCGCGCCAGCAGGCCAGCGCCTCGCGCGTGCTGCCGGCCAGCGCATAAGCCAGCGCCGTCAGGCGCGAGGGGAGGTAGCCCAGCACATCATCGGCGCGGGCGGCGACCTTGCCGAACTGCTCGAAGCGTTCGTTACGGTAGCCCCACATCGCGTCCAGCGTGTTGGCAAAGCGATAGGCGAGCGCCGCCGGTGCGCCGCCGATGGCAAACCAGAACAGCGCGCCGAATACCGCATCGTGGCCGTTTTCCAGCAGTGATTCGCAGGCGGCGCGGGTGACGGCGGTGTCGTCGGCGTCGTTCAGATCGCGGCTGACAATGCGCATGGTCAGTGCACGTGCCTCGGCCAACTTGCCTTGCAACAGCGCATCACAGATCGGCCGCGTGTGCTCGATCAGGCTTTGCCGCCCCAGGGTGAAGTACAGCACCAGCACGCTCAAGACTGCGGCCAACATGGCAGGCAGCTGCGCCAGCAGCCAGCACAGCAGCAAGGGCAAAGGCAAGACCAGCAGCGCCCAGCCCAGCAGGCCGCGCAGGATTTTGCCGTGCCCTGCATTGAGCGTGCGCTCGACCAGGTTGGCCGCACGGCCAAAGCCGACCAGCGGATGCCAGCGGCGCGGCTCGCCAAGGATGCGGTCGAGCAGCAGGCCGGCAGCCAGCTGCAGGCTGAGACTCAGCATGCGGCCTCCGGCAAGAATAGCGCGGCGGCGGCAGCCGGCTGGCTGGCGAAATAGGCGTGGAAGTAGCTCGCCTGCACGCTGCCGACGCGATACACCGCCTCGCCACCGTCGCGACCATCCTTGCGCTGGCACTGGCTGATGGGTGTCAGCGGCGTGGCAAAGCTTGAATAGTGGAAGGTGTGGCCGCGCAATTCGCCGGCTGCATGCGGCCAAGCCTGGCTGCCCAGTGCGGCGAGTTTCTTGCCCATGCTGACCGTGCCCGGCAACACGCCGGCCATGGCGTAATCCTGGCCGTCCGTGTCGATCAGGCGCTCGGTCAAGGCCATCATGCCGCCACATTCGGCCCACACCGGTTTGCCGGCGGCGGCAAAGGCCTGCACGCTGGCGCGCCATTGCTGGTTGCCGGCGAGCGTTGTGCCGTGCAGCTCGGGGTAGCCGCCGGGCAGCCACAGCGCGTCCGCCTCGGCCGGAATCGCTTCGTCAGCCAGCGGCGAGAAGAAGGCAAGCTGCGCGCCCATGCCGGCCAGCGTGCGCAGGTTGGCCGCATAGATGAAGGCAAATGCTGCATCACGCGCAATGGCAATGGTCTTGCCGGCCAATAGCGGCGGCAGCGCGGGCAGCTTGATAGCAGCTGGCGCGAATACCGGCAGATTTGCCAGCACCGCATCATCCAGCACCAGCGCGTCGGCGAGTTGATCCAGCCGCGCCGCCAGATCCGGCAGGTCGGACGGCAGGTGCAGGCCGAGGTGACGCTCAGGCAGCGATTCGGCCTGCCGTGGCAGGCAGCCGACGACCGGCAAGTCCGCAGTGCCGCAGGCGCGGATCATGTCGGCATGGCCTGCGCTTGCCACGCGATTGGCGAGCATGCCTGCCCACGGCAAGTTGCCGTGATCGCGCAGGCCACGGGCAATCGCCAGCGCGGTGCCGACCATGGCGCTGCAATCGAGCACCGCCAGCACCGGCACACCGAAGTGTTTTGCCAGATCGGCACTCGATGGCTTGCCGTCGTACAGGCCCATCACGCCTTCAATCAGCAGGTAATCGCACTCGCGCGCGGCCTCGGCCAGCAGCGCCTGACACTGCGCTTCGGTGCACATCCACAAGTCCAGCACATCGACACCGCTGCCGCAGGCTGCGGCCAACAGCATCGGGTCGATAAAGTCGGGGCCGGTCTTGAAGACGCGCACACGTTGGCCGCTGCGGGCCAGCTTGCGCGCCAGTGCCGCGGTGATGGTGGTTTTGCCCTGGCCGGAGGCAATGGCGGAAAGGAGCAGGGCTTTGCAGCTCATGCTTACCACTCGATGCCGGGCTGGGCGGCAACGCCAGCGTGGAAGGCGTGCTTGATCAGCGTCATTTCGGTGACGGTGTCGGCGGCGTCGATGATGGCTTGCGGCGCGCCACGGCCAGTCACGATGACGTGCTGGTCGATCGGGCGGGCGGCGATGTCGGCCAGTACTTCGTTGATGTCGAGGTATTTGAATTTCAGCGCGATGTTCAGTTCGTCCAGCAGCACGAGGCCGATGCTTTCGTCTTGCAGCATCTCGCGCGCCTTGGCCCAGGCTTCGGCAGCTTTTTGCATGTCGCGCTCGCGGTCTTGCGTGTCCCAGGTGTAGCCCTCGCCCATGGCGTAGAACTGCACTTCGTCAGGGAAGCGGCGCAGGAATTTTTCTTCGCCGGTAGACATCGCGCCCTTGATGAACTGGATCACGCCGACTTTCATCTCGTGACCGAGGCCGCGCATCACCATGCCAAAGCCGCTGGAGCTTTTGCCCTTGCCGTTGCCGCCGTTGACGATGAAAACGCCACGGTTCTGGTTAGCCGCGGCAATGCGTTCGTCCATCAGCGCTTTTTTGCGGGCCATGCGGGCATTGTGGCGTTCGTTACGGCCCTGATCGTCGTGTTGGGTGCTCATGATTGTTTTCCTGGCAGGAAGCAGGTCTGGCCTGCGTGGGTGAGTCGGGTCAGCGGATAGCCAAGCACGGCGGCAAGGCTGTCGGCTGGCAAATCGGCCAGCGGGTACTGGCTGTGGCCGCCCATGCCATCCAGCAGCAGGGCGTGGCTGGCAATGGCCGGGGCAAATACCAGATCGTGGCTGACCACGATGATGGCCTTGCCGGCGGCTTGCCAGCGGCGGATTTGTTGTTGCAGCGCGGCCTGATGCGCGAGATCCAGCGAGTTGGTCGGCTCGTCGAGCAAAATCAGCGCGCTGTCCTGCATCATCACCCCGGCCATGGCCACGCGCTGGCGCTCGCCACCGGACAGCGCCTGCAAGGGGCGGCGTGCGAGGTGGGCGAGGTCGAAGGCGTCCAGCGCGGCATCCAGCCGGGCGAGGTTGTCGCCGGCGTCCGGCCACGGGTAGCGGGCGGCCAAGAGCAGGTCGCAGACGCGGTAGTCAAAAGCATCGTGGCTGTGCTGCGGCAGCAGCGCCAGTTGCTGTGCGCGTTGCAGCGGCGACAGCCGGCTGAGCGCTTCGCCATGCAGGCGGATGTCGCCATGCCGGGCGGGGCGTCTGGCGGCCAAGGTGGCCAGCAGCGTGCTCTTGCCGCAGCCGTTGCGGCCGGCCAGCCACCACACTTCGCCGGCGGCGACTTGCCAGTCCAGATCCAGCAATAACTGGCGCTCGCCCTGGCGGATGGCGAGTTGGTGTACTTGCAGCATCATGCCAGCCTCCGTCTTGCGCGATTCAATTGCCAGAACAGCACCGGCACGCCGATCAGCGCGGTAATCACGCCGACCGGCAACTGCATGGGCGCAACGACGGTGCGCGCCATGGTATCGGCCAGTACCAGCAGGGTAGAGCCGGCCAACAGGCTGGCGGGCAACAGGTAGCGCAGGTCCGGCCCCAGCAGCAGGCGGCAGCCGTGCGGCACCATCAGGCCGACAAAGCCGATGCTGCCGCCCTGGCTGACGGCGCTGGCGGTCAGGCAGGCCGACAGTAATAGCAGCAGGCGGCGCAGCGGGCCGCTGTTGACGCCGAGGGTGGCGGCGTGGTCGCCATGCATGGCCAGCAGATTGATGGCGCGCGCCTGCCACAGTGCCAGCAGCAAGGCGACGCCGAGTACCAGCCACGGCCACAGCTGCAGCGGGCTGCCGGACAGATCGCCAATCAGCCAGAACACCATGCCGCGCAGCTTGCCTTCGGGCGCGATGGTCAGCAGCAGCGAAATCAGCGCGCCGCAGGCGGTAGACAGCAAGACGCCGGTCAGCAGCAACAGCAGCGTGGCGCTATTGCTGCCAAAGTCGCGGCGCGACAGCAAAAACAGCAAGGCGGAAACGGCCAGCGCACCGCTGCCGGCGGCGGCATCCACCTGCCAGGCGGCCAGACCCAGCCACAGCGCGGTCAGCGCACCGACGGCGGCGCCGCCGGAGACGCCCAGCACGTAAGGGTCGGCCAGCGGGTTGCGCAGCAACGACTGCATCAGCAGGCCGGCGAGTGCCAGTGATGCGCCACAACACCAGGTTACGAGTGCGCGTTCAAGGCGCAGTTGCAGCAGGGTATCGCTGAGAGTGTTGCCATGGCCGCTGAGGCTGGCCCAGATATCGGCGAGGCCCAGTGGCACCGAGCCGGTGGCAGCGGCCAGCAGCAAGGAGCCGGCGCTGGCCAGCAGCAGTATCAGCAAGACCAGTTGTGGCGGAAGGTTGGCCGCAGGGCGGGGCGGCGAAGAAATAAGCATGTGCGTGTGTGACCAGGATGGCGCACGGCAAACGGGCAGGGGGCTGACCGTCTGTCGCCCGCCGCAACAGTTGTCCGGGCGGCCGCCGGGGCCGCATCCATGCAGGCACGCTTGTCGTGTTGCGTGTCTGTCTCTGGCCGGTCTCCGGGCTGATTGCACACCGTGCGCCTTCCCGCCTGAGGGCAGTGGCAATGCACGGGTCGAATGCTCGCTTGCGGCCAACCTTGAAAGTGGCCGCAGGGCAATACACCGTTGCGGGGGCAGCGCAGGCTTGTCCTGCTTCCCGTTTAACCGGCCAAAGGCCGGCACCAGAAGGCGGCAATTTTACCAGAAGCCCGCGCTGGCCGGCTGGCATTTATATTTCTTGCAATTATATAAAAACAAAAAAGCATTATTTTTAGAAATATGCATTGTGCCTTATTGTGCAGAAAAACCTTCAGTGAGGCGCATCATGCACAGCCATTGGCAAGACTTTCATTTCATCATCCAGCCCGGCTGGCGCGATTCGCCGGCCGGCCACTGGCAAAGCCATTGGCAGAGCCTGCTGGGTGCTCGCCGTCCGGCCAATCACGATTGGGAAACCCCGCAGCTGGACGACTGGCTGACGACGCTGGATGCCGAAATCAATGCGGCCGACAAGCCGGTGATCGTGATTGCCCACAGCCTCGGCTGCGCCACAGTGGCGCATCATGCCGCGCGCTACGGCAACAAGATTGCCGGTGCCTTGCTGGTGGCACCGGCCGATGTCGAGCGTGCCAGTGCTCCGGCAGCACTGCGCCCGTTTGCCCCGCTGCCGTCACTGAGCCTGCCTTTCCCGGCGCGGGTGGTAGCCAGTGATGATGACCCGTTCAGCCTGCCCTTGCGTTCGGTACGCATGGCCAGTCTGTGGCAGGTGCCGCTGCACTGGTTGCTGGAGGCCGGCCACATCAATATCGCCTCCGGCCATCATCAGTGGCTGGAAGGCTTGTCGCAGCTGGCGCTTTTGCTCGACGAGGTCAGGGCGCGCCAGCGCAGCGCTGCCTGATGACAGAAGGTTGGCCGCAAAGGCAGAGGCTGGCAGAATCCGGATTAACCTTCGGGAGTTGCCATGCATCTGCTTGCCTTTGTCAGCCATGTCGCCAGCGACATCATCACCCCGGCGCTTGATAGCCGCTTCGGCATCCAGCGCGTGTCCTTGCTGTGCCAGCGTGATGATCTGGCGCTGGCCTACGATATCGCGGCGGTGTGCCGCAATCTGCATCTGACTGCCTCGGTCATCATCCTGCCACCCGACAGCCAGCCTTTAGCCTTGCGCCAACGCCTGACCGAGCTGATCCAGGGCGCGGTGACCTTCAATATCAGTGCCGCCACACCGGTTCAGGCGGCATTTGCCTACGAGCTTGCACGCCAGCGCCATTTGCCGGTGATGAGTGTCGAGCCGCGCCATGACCGGCTGATCTGGCTCAGCGGCGGCGAGCACAGTCCGTTGCATAACGGCAGCGAGATTGCCGATGGCTTGTCGCTCGAAGGCTACTTTGGTCTGTACGGCAGCAGCGTGCTGGCGATGCACTATCGCCTGCAGCGGCGCAATCCGCATTACGAAACCTTGGCCGCCGCGCTGGCCAGCCGTGCCGCTAGCCATCCGCGCGATCTGTCACTGCTTAACCGCCTGTGCAACGAGATAGACGCGGCGCAGTACAGCGAGAAAAGCTTGCCGCCGGGCGAGGGCAGCTTGCGCGAGTGGCTGGAGCAATGCGGCCTCGTCAATGTCAATGAAGGCGGCCATGTGCGGTGCAATGATGCGCGCGCCAGATTCTTTCTGGCCGGTGGCTGGCTGGAGGTGTGGATGCTGGCGCAGGTGGCCAGTCTTGCCGCCATTCTGCCGATCAGCGATGCGGCTGTCGGGGTGAAGATCAGTCACAACGGCGTGGAAAACGAGTATGACGTGGCCATCCTCTGTAATAACCACCTCTATCTGGTGGAGTGCAAGACGGTCGCACCAACCAGCCATCATCAGCGTGGCGTCGGGCTGGACAATCTGTTCAAACTCGACAGTGCGGCCAATCTTGGCGGCCTGCACGCGCGCGCCATGCTGGCCAGCCTCTACCCGCCAACCGAGAGCGAGGCCGGTCGCGCCCAAGTACAGGGCATCGCCATGCTCTACGGCGCGCAGTTGCCGCAGGCGGCCGCCTATTTGCAGGAATGGCTGTGCTGCCCGTAATCAAGTTTGTTTTGACGCAGTTTTAAGTCGGGCCGATGATTCTATACTTTATGTATGTAATGACTGCCCGGGCCACAGCATGAGCCTCATCAACCCGATATTAAGCCGCCGCCAGATCATCAGCCTGATGCTGGCCAGCCCCTTGCTGGCCACTACCGCCTGCAGCAGCCCCGAACCCTTGCTGCGGGTCGGCAGCAATGGCTGGCCGGGTTATCTGTTTATCGAATGGGCGGCCGAGCGCGGCATGATGCCACCCGAGTCCGTGCGTATCGTGCGCATGCCTTCCTCTTCAGCCAGCATGAATGCGCTGGCAGCCGGCTCGCTGGAGGCAGCTTGCCTGACGCTGGATGAGGTGATTACCCTGCTGGCCGAAGGCGTGCGCCTGCGTGTGGTGGCGGTGCTGGACGAGTCATTTGGCGCCGACGTGCTGTTGACCAAGCCGGAAATCAGCAGCTTGTCGGGCTTGCGCGGCAAGCGTATCGGGGTCGAGCAGACGGCAGTTGGTGCGGTGATGCTGCATGCGATGCTGAAAAAGGCGGGCCTGAAACCGGGCGAGATACAAACGGTACCGGTGATGCTGGATAGGCAGGAGCTGGCCTTTCGCCAGGGTAATGTCGATGCAATGATTACCATGGAGCCGGTGGCGAGCCGGCTTTTGGAGGCCGGCGCCGAGCTGCGCTTCAGTAGTGCCGACATCCCCGGGCAGATCATTGATGTGCTGGCAGTGCGCGAGGAGGCATTGACGCTGCAAAGCCGCGCCATTGCCATGCTGGTCAAGGCGCATTTTGACGCGCTGGCCATACGCAATCGGCCCGAAGTGCAAAACTATCTGGCTGGCAGCATGAACTTGTCTGCCATGCAGACCGACAAGGTATTTGCAGCAATGACCCTGCCTGACCTTGCGGCCAACCGCGCCTGGCTGGAAGGCAAGAACAGCAAGCTGGAGCAACTGGCCGGCAACCTTGCAGCGCTGATGGAAAACGGTGGCCTGATCAATCATCATCCCGAGATTGCCGGCCTTGCACGCGCAGACTGGGTGAAAGCATGACCTTGTTGCCGGAAAAACTGCCGCTGCGCTGGTTGCTGCCCATGCTGGTGGCGCTGGCGCTGTCCTTGACGCTGGTGGGCGTGTACGGATTGGCAATCCATTTGCGACTGAAGGCCGAGCATGACGATATGCAGCAGGATGCGATGCGCGAGGCCAGCCGCCTAGTTTTGCATCTGGCCGAAAGCAGCTTGCATGGCGGTAGCGTGCAGCTGGAAATGGCACTGATGCAGCTTGACCCGCGTTTGACGGCAGTGTGGGTGCTGGATGGTGAGGACAAGATACTGTTCAGCCGCAATGCAGCCGGCAAGCCTGCGCTGCGGCCGGACATCCCGGCTGCCCTGGTGCGCGAGACCCGCAGCGGCCGGCTGGCGCAGTGGCACGAATCAGTCGAGAGCCAGCAGAGCTGGGTGATGATGGCCTACGAGCCGGTACTCGAGTTGCCGGTAGGCAGTTTGCGCGGGCAAGACAAACATTTGCTGATTGTCGAATATGATCTGCGCCAGCAAAACGAGCTGATCAGACAGCAAATCCGCAGTGTGCTGCAATGGCCGGCCATTTTGCTGATTGTGCTGGTGTTGCTGATGTACTGGGTATTGCAGCGCGAGGCACTGCGGCCACTGGCCAGGCTGGAGCAGGCGGTAAAGAAGTTTGGCGAGCCGGGGCAGCTGGCCGATTTTCTGGTGGGTGGCAGTAGCGAAATCCGCGAGCTGGGCCGGGTGTTGCATGATATGGCCGGTAAATTGCAGCAGGCGCTCGGTCAGCTGGCCGAGCGCGAAAAGCTGGCGTCCGACTTGCTGATCCAGCGCAACAGTATGTTGCAGGCCGTGCCGGATTTGCTGTTCGAGATGGATGGCGATGGCCGCTATATCGAGGTCTGGGCGGGCGTGGCCGGCGATGGCCTGATTGCCACCCGCGAGCAATTGCTGGGCAGAAATGTCAAAGAGCTGATGCCGGCCGCAGCCGCCGAAACCGTCATTCGCACCTTGCGGCAAGCACTGCGTGAAGGACGTTCGGCCGGCGAGCTGATCTGCCTGCCGTTTGGCAATAGCGAGCGCTGGTTTGAGTTGTCGGTAGCGAAAATCGATGATGATCACAGCGGGCACTGTCTGGTGCTGTCGCGTGATGTGAGTAGTCGCCAGCGTGACACCCAGGCCTTGCTGTTGTGGCGCAAGGTTTTTCAGGCCACGCATAACGGCATTCTGCTGACCAATGCCGAGCGCATCATCATCGATGTGAATCCGGCCTTTAGCCGGGTGACCGGTTTTAGCCGAGAAGAGGTACTCGGCAGAAAACCGTCGGTACTGGCCTCGGGCCGCCACGATGCACGCTTTTACAGTGAAATGTGGGTGCAGATTGCCAAGTTGGGTGTCTGGCAGGGCGAGATCTGGAACCGGCGCAAGGATGGCACCATTTTCCCCGAGTGGCAGTCGATCACCGAAATTCGTGACGAGCAGGGTGATGTGACGCATTACATCAGCGTTTTCAGCGATATCAGCGGGCAAAAGGAAGCCGAAAGCTTCATCCAGCGGCTGGCCTATTACGATGTACTGACCGGTCTGCCCAATCGCGCCATGCTGGCCGATCATGCGGCCAAGGCCTTGTCCTTGTGCAAGCATGAAGGGACGACGCTGGCCTTGGCGATTATCGATCTTGACCAGTTCAAGCATATCAATGACAGCCTCAGTCACGCTGTGGGTGACCAGCTGCTGCAACTGGTGGCACAGCGGCTGGAGGACTTGCTGGGTGGCAAGGACACGGTGGCGCGGGCCGGTGGCGACGAGTTCATCGTGCTGATGCCGGATGTCAGCGAGGGCGAGGCGGCCGACTGGGCCGGAAAGGCCTTGCAGTCGCTGTCCGAGCCTTATCAGCTGGGCGGCTATGCGCTGGTGGTGACCGCCTCTATTGGCGTGGCAATGGCACCGGGTGACGGCGATATCTTGCAGGAATTGCTGCGTGCTGCCGATGTCGCGCTGTTCCGTGCCAAGGAAGAAGGTCGCCATACTTTCCGCTTTTTCCGTCCGCAAATGCAGCAACGCACCGTGGCGCGCCTGCAGCTGGATTCCGACTTGCGTCAGGCGATCAGCAATGACGAGCTGGTGCTGTACTACCAGCCGCAGTGTTATCCGGATGGCAGCCTGGCTGGTGTCGAGGCGCTGGTGCGCTGGCGGCATCCGCAGCGAGGCCTCGTGCCGCCGGGCGAGTTCATTCCTTTTGCCGAAGAGAGCGGGCTGATCATTCCGCTGGGTGCTTGGGTGCTGGATCATGCCCTGCAGCAGATGGTGCAGTGGCAGCAGCAAGGCGTGCCGGTGCCGCTGGTGGCGGTCAACCTGTCGGCCATGCAGTTCCGTCAGGCAGATCTGCTCGAGCAGATCGCCACCGCATTGCTGAAATACCAGCTAAGCCCCGGCGTGCTGGAGCTGGAACTCACCGAGAGTCTGGTGCTGGACAAGCCGACCGAGGCGCTGGCGGTGATGCATGGCCTGCACAAGCTCGGCGTGCATCTGTCGATTGACGATTTCGGTACCGGTTATTCCTCGCTCAACTATCTGCGGCATTTTCCGGTAGACCGGCTGAAGATAGACCAGAGTTTTGTGCGCGATCTGGCTACCGGCCAGCGTGGCGTAGCGATAGTCGAGGCTATCGTGCGGCTGGCGCAGTCGCTGGAGTTTGCGACCATCGCCGAAGGGGTGGAAGACGAAGCGCAGCAGGCCTTGCTGCAGCAGCTGGGCTGCAACCAGATGCAGGGCTATCTGTTTGCGCGGCCGATGCCGGCTGTCGATCTGGAGGCATGGTTGGCCGCAAGATAAGTATTGTGCGCTGCAATGAACAAGGCCGCCCGCGGGCGGCCTTGTTCGTGAGCCTGGCAACGATCAATCAGGCATCCAGACCCTGTTGCACCAGCTGGGCGGCACGTACCACGGCCCGCGCCTTGTTCTGGGTTTCTTCCCATTCGGACTGCGGTACCGAGTCGGCCACCACGCCGGCGCCGGACTGCACATACAGCACTTCGTTCTTGATCACGGCAGTACGGATGGCGATGGCCAGATCCATATCGCCGCTAAAGCCCAGATAGCCGACTGCGCCACCGTAGATGCCGCGCTTGGTCGGCTCGTATTCGTCGATGATTTCCATCGCGCGCACTTTCGGCGCACCGGACAGGGTGCCGGCCGGGAAGGTGGCCTTGAGGATGTCGATATTCGACACCTCGGGCTTCACGATGCCTTCGACGCTGGACACGATGTGCATCACATGCGAATAGCGTTCGATCACCATATTGTCGGTAATCTTCACGCTGCCGGTGTCAGCCACTCGGCCGATGTCGTTGCGGCCAAGATCCATCAGCATCACGTGCTCGGCGATCTCTTTCGGGTCGGCCAGCAGGTCATCGGCCAGCGCCAGATCCTCTTCGCGGGTCTTGCCGCGTGGACGGGTGCCGGCAATCGGGCGCACGGTGACGGTTTCGTTCTCGCGGCGCACCAGGATTTCCGGCGAGGCACCAACCACGTGGAAGTCGTCGAAGTGATAGAAGAACATATACGGCGACGGATTCAGGCTGCGCAGCGCGCGATACAGTGCCAGCGGCGACTCGGCAAACGGCATGCTCATGCGCTGAGCCAGTACCACCTGCATGATGTCGCCATCCAGAATGTATTGCTTGGCCTCGCCAACTGCCTGCTTGAAGGCTTCTTCGCCGAATTCGGATACGGCCTGGGTCTGCTCTTGTGCCGGCAGTGACAGCGGAATCGCTACCGGATCACGCAGGCGCTGGCGCAGCTGGGCGAGGCGAGCTTCGGCCTTGGGCAGGGCATTCGGCACGGCCGGGTCGGCATAAACTACGAGGTAGAGCTTGCCTGACAGATTGTCGACCACCGCCAGCTCTTCCGACAGCATCAGCAGCATGTCGGGGGTGCCGACCGGATCCGGCTTTTCGGTGGCGGCCAACCTTTTCTCGATATGGCGCACGGTGTCGTAGCCGAAGTAGCCGACGAGGCCACCGGTGAAACGCGGCAAGCCGGCAATCGGCGGCGTGCGGAAACGCTGGCTGAACTGCTCGATGAACTCCAGCGGCTTGCCGTCAAAGCGTTCAATTACCTTGTCACCGTATTCCACCTGCACGCTATTGGCTTGTACGCGCAGACGGGTGGTAGCCGGCAGGCCGATGAAGGAGTAACGGCCGGAGCGCTCGCCGCCGACGACCGATTCCAGCAGGTAGGAATAGGGCGCGTTGGCCAGCTTCAGATACACCGACAGCGGGGTGTCGAGGTCGGCAAACAGTTCGAGGGTGACCGGGATGCGGTTGTAGCCGGCGGCAGCCAGCGTGGCGAAGTTATCGGGTGTCATGTCTTGTCCAATGGTGTCAGGCGGTTTCCGGATGTCGGGCGAGGGGCGGTGCTAGCGTTGCCATCGCCAGCTGGCACGATTGGGCAGGAATCTCATGATGGATAAGGTCGGGTTGTTGACAGGGGTATTCTTGCGTAAAACAGCCAGCCCGTACAGGGCTGGCCGCGGGCAGACTCAGACGCGATGTGCCTGTGGCAGCGCGCTGGCGGTTCTGATGGCGGTGTACAGCTCGACCAGGCTATCGATAATCAGGTCGGCACCCAGGGTGTCGGCAGCACGGTAGCCATAGCCGACGGCAATCGCGCCGCTGCCGGCGGCACGGGCGCTGGCGATATCGTTTTCGGAATCACCAACCATCACCATTTCGGAAGTCTGGATGCCCAGTACGTTGGCCGCATGCTCCAGCGGCAGCGCCGACGGTTTTTTCTCCGGCAGGGTGTCACCGCCGAGAATCAGGCTGAAGGCGCTGTCGATGCCCAGCTCGGCCAGCAGCGGCACGGCCAGACGTTCGGATTTGTTGGTGATGACTACCAGCGGAATGCCGTGGTTATGCAGCAGGCTCAGGCCCTCGGCCACGCCCGGATACATGCGGGTATGCGTGGTCAGGTTCTGGCGGTAGTGCTGGATGAAGTGCACAAAACCGCGCTCCCAGGTGGCCGGCTCGGCCTGGCCGTCACGCTCGTCAGTCAGCGCGCGATGCACGAGGCTGGCCACACCGTCACCGACGTGGGACATGATGCGCTCGGCGGCCAGTGGCGGCAGGCCCATGGCTTCGCGCATGGCATTGGCGCTGGCGGCCAGATCGGTAATCGAATCGACGAGGGTGCCATCGAGGTCGAAGGCGACGGCTTTGCATTGGCTGAAATTCATGGGCTTCACAACGTTGGCCGCAAGGGCCGCTAGAAAGAATGTCGGGCAGTATACCAATGGACGGCAAGCGCTGTCGCCTTGTTGCCAAAGGCATAGTTTGTTACCCTGCCGCTTTTTTGCATCCGGCATTTTCCGGACAGGAGACCGATTTGAAGTTGCGTACACCGCTGTGCCTTGCTGCTGCCGCCCTGTTGCTGACGGCTTGCGCCACCCCGCTGGCGGGCAAGCCACCGAAGGAAGCCGCCATGCTGGCAACCCAGAGCAATATCCAGCAGGCCAGCTACAATTTTGCCGGCGAAGTGGGTATCCGCGAGCTGGTGATTCGCGGCAAGGAAGGCGATCTGGTGGGGCGCTTTGCCAAGGACGAGATGGTGAACGAGATTGCCCGCTCGCTGCGTATCGAGTTCAAGGGTGCGCTGGATCTGCCGACGGCTCGTGTCGAATTTGTGCCGACACTGCAGTTCACCCGTCCGCATGCCGGTGTCTGGGTACGCGTACCGATGCTGGCCAAGCTCGACAGCATGCAGCTGTGGCTGGATGGCAATCTGCTGGATCTGATGGTGCCGCAGTTGCGCAACAAGCTGGTGCTGGTAGAGGCACCGGTCGAAATGGTGAAAACCGTGCCGGTGAAAGCCTTGCTGCAAGAGCTGCAGACAATAGCCGGCAAGCTGCAGAACGCGATCGATCAGAAGGCCTATACCTTCCAGCCGTTGGGCCAGGAAGCGAAGGCGCTGGGTGCCAGTTATCAGATTCGCGTGCAACTGGGTGATGCCGAGATGGCCAGCATCAACCGCGAGCTGTTGCTGGAAATGAACCGTCTGGCCGAGAAATACGTGCCGGATGGCGACGAGCGTGAAGACGCCAAACGCGTGTTGCGCAAGATCGGCAAGTTGCTGAGCAATCATCAGGACAATATGCAGCAGACCCACCAGACCGATCTGCTGGTCAGCCGTGGCGGCCAACTGTTGGCGATTGTCGAAGAGCATAGCCAGCAAGACAAGGAAGGCACCATGATCCGTTACGGCGGCGTGACCCGCCTGAGCGCGCATGGCAAGCCGGTGTTTACCATCGTGCCGGGAGCGGACAATGTGGTGCGCTTTGCCGATGTGCCATGGCCGTGGAAACGGGGCGCTGTTGATGAGAGCGAAGACGGCGATGAGCCGGATAGCGAGCAGGCAGATGCCTCGGCTACGGTAGCCGCCAAGCCGTAAGGGTTTGAGCCGAACAAAGATTTTAGGGCACAAAAAAACGGACGCGAAGGCGTCCGTTTTTTCATGGCTGCGCCAACAGGGCAGTCAGGTCAGCGCTGGCGATGATTGCGGATATCGTCGACGCTCTGGCTGCCAAACTCGGCCTTGGCCAGATAGGCGAGGATGTCACCTGCGGTGGCGCTTGCCGTCGACAGCGCGCCATCCTGCTTCATCGCGGTAAAGCGCGGCAGATTGGGGAAGTGCGCGGGGTCGGCGCTGCGGATTTCGCTTTGCATGCCGGTGTCGATCACGCCCGGATACAGCGATACCGCCAGCACGGGCTTGGCTGCAGCCTGTTGTTCCAGTACCAGCGCGCGGGTGAAATGATCCAGCCCGGCCTTGCCGGCGCAGTAGACGCTCCAGCCTGGCAGTGCATTGGCGGCGGCACCCGACGAAATATTGAGAATGCGGCGCACGCCGGCAAAACCTTGCGTCAGCGCGATAAAGGCATTGCACAGCAGCACCGGGGCGATCAGGTTCAGGCGCAGTGCCGTTTCGGCGCTGCCATCCGGATAGCTGCCGACACTGGCAATCGGCTGCACACTGCCGGCGTTGTTGATCAGCGTCAGGCTGTCGCAGCCGGCGAGGGCGGCCAGTGCACGCTCGGCAATCAGCGGCAGCAGGCTGCTGTCGGCAAGATCCGCCTCCAGTGTGACAAGCTGCGGATGTTCGGGCAGGGTGCTGCAGTCACGCGCAATCGCGACCACGCGGCTGCCGGCAGCCAGCGCCTGCTCCACCAGCTCGGCACCCAGGCCGCGCGATGCACCGGTAATCAGATAACCGTTCATTGGCGGCCAACCTTGGCCAGTTCGGCGCGCATCGCGTCGATCACGGCCTTGTAATCCGGCTGGCCGTAGATGGCGCTGCCGGCGACAAAGGTGTCGGCACCGGCGGCAGCGACTTCGGCGATATTGTCGACCTTGATGCCGCCGTCGACTTCCAGCCAGATTTCGCCGCCGTGCTTGGCGGTGTAGGCATCAATGCGCTCGCGCACGGCACGCACTTTTTCCAGTGTGTGCGGGATGAATTTCTGGCCGCCAAACCCCGGGTTCACCGACATCAGCAAGACCATGTCCAGCTTGTCCATCACGTGATCGAGATAGCTCAGCGAGGTGGCCGGATTCAGCACCAGGCCCGCCTTGCAGCCGGCATCCTTGATCAGGCCCAGGGTGCGGTCGATGTGCTCGGATGCTTCCGGGTGGAAGGTGATGATGTCGGCACCGGCCTTGGCAAAGGCGGCAGCCAGTGCATCTACCGGCTTGACCATCAGGTGCACATCGATCGGTGCGCTGCTGTGCTTGCGAATCGCTTCACAGAACATCGGGCCCATGGTCAGGTTGGGCACGTAGTGGTTGTCCATCACGTCAAAGTGGATGATGTCGGCACCGGCGGTAATCACATCGCGCACTTCCTCGCCCAGACGGGCAAAGTCGGCAGACAGAATGGACGGAGCAATACGGAACTGGGTCATGGCGGGCAATCCGGCTGGCGAAAAATGGCCGCATTGTACTGCTAATGTGTTGTTGCCGACACGGTGAAAGGCACAAAAGCTACAATGTCTGCATGAGGCAATGTGCCTGACATAAGAGTTGAGCAATGAGCGGCAAATACCAGATTGAAGTCAGTGTCGAGAGTTTCTTCCAGGAACAGCATTCCGACCCCGAAAGACAGCAGTATGTCTACGCCTATCGCATCACCATCAGCAATGCCGGCAGCGAGCCGGCCAAACTGCTGAGCCGGCACTGGTATATCACCGATGCCAATAACGAGGTGCAGGAAGTGCGCGGTGCCGGCGTGGTCGGCGAGAACCCGCATCTGGCCCCGGGCGAATCCTTCACCTATACCAGTGGTGCCCAGCTGACCACGCCTTACGGCAGCATGCGCGGCACTTACCAGATGCAGGCCGACGACGGCACCTTGTTTGATGCCGAGATTGCCGAGTTTCACCTGCTGGCCCCACGCACCCTGCACTGAGCCAGTCTTGCGGCCAAACTTGCCTTGTGACATTCGATGCACGCGTTTGTCGGCACAAGCTTGGCCGCACCCGTCCTGAACCCGACAAGGAGAAGTCTTGCGACCTTCTGCCCATATGCAAGGGCCGGCGCCGGCCGGCCGTGACGATATCAAGACCCTGAAAACTCTGCTGCCTTATCTGTGGCGCTTCAAATGGCGCGTGATTTTTGCGCTGTCCTGTCTGGTGCTGGCCAAGGTGGCTGGCGTGATTACCCCGCTGTTCCTCAAGGACATCGTTGACCAGCTGTCGATTCCGGCCACCTTGCTGGCTGTGCCGGTGCTGGCGCTGGTCGGTTACGGCTTTGCACGCTTGTTATCGAGCGTACTCGGCGAGTTGCGCGATGCGATTTTTGCACGGGTGATCCAGGGCGCGGTGCGCACGGTGGCACGCAGCGTGTTCTCGCATCTGTTCCGGCTGTCGCTGCGTTTCCATCTGGAACGCCAGACTGGCGGCATGAATCGTGATATCGAACGCGGCACCAAGGGCATCGGCTTTTTGTTGAACTTCACCGTCTTCAACATCCTGCCGACGCTGGTCGAAATCACGCTGGTGCTGGGCATCCTGATCTATCGCTACGATATCTGGTTTGCCGTGGTGACTTTTGCCACCATCGCCGTGTATATCGCTTTCACGCTGATTGTCACCGAATGGCGTACAGTTTTTCGCCGCACCATGAACGATCTGGATTCCAAGGCCAATGGCAAGGCGGTGGATGCGCTGATCAATTACGAGACGGTGAAATACTTCGGCAACGAGCAATACGAAACCGCGCGTTACGACCAGAACCTCGCCTCGTGGGAACAGTCGGCGATCAAGAACCAGGTGTCGCTGTCCGGTCTGAATGCCGGCCAGGGCTTCATCATCGCTATCGGCGTCACCATCATCATGTGGCTGGCGGCGCGCGGTGTGGTCAACAAGACCATGACGGTCGGCGATGTGGTGCTGGTGGCGACCTTCATTACCCAGCTGTGGGCACCGCTGCATTTCCTCGGTTTTGTCTATCGCGAGATCAAGCACTCGCTGGCCGATATGGAACGCATGTTTACCTTGCTGGGCGTATCGCAAGAGGTGGCTGATCGCACCGAGGCGCAAAGGTTGGCCGCAGACAGCATTGCCGTGCGCTTTGACACGGTCGGTTTTGCCTACGATGCCAAGCGCCAGATCCTGCATGATCTGAGCTTTGAGATTCCGGCCGGCCACACTGTGGCGGTAGTGGGCAGCAGCGGTGCCGGCAAGTCGACGCTGGCACGGCTGTTGTTCCGCTTTTACGATGTCAGCGCCGGCAGCATCCGTTTTAACGGCGTGGACATCCGTGACTGGCAGCAAGACAGCCTGCGCCGTCATATCGGCATCGTGCCGCAGGACACGGTGCTGTTTAACGACAGTATCTATTACAACATCGCCTACGGCCGGCCCGAGGCGACGCGCGAAGAGGTAATCGAGGCGGCGAAGTCGGCGCATATCCACGACTTCGTGATGGGTCTGCCTGATGGCTACGACACCACGGTGGGCGAGCGTGGCCTGAAGCTGTCCGGCGGCGAGAAACAGCGGGTAGCGATTGCGCGCACCATCCTGAAAAATCCGCCGGTGCTGGTGTTTGACGAGGCGACCAGCGCGCTGGATTCGCGCACCGAAAAGGCCATCCAGAAAGAGCTGTTTGAGATTGCGGCCAACCGTACCACGCTGATCATCGCGCACCGTTTGTCGACGATTGCCGATGCCGACCAGATTCTGGTGATGGATGGTGGGCGTATCATCGAGCGCGGCGCGCACCGCGAGCTGCTGGCACAGGATGGCCGCTATGCCGAGATGTGGCGCTTGCAGCAGGAAGGCGAGGGCGATGTCAGCAGCAAGGCCCTGAGCGATGCCTGAGCCCTTATGTCAGTACGGATGGAAATGAGTGATGAAAATGGCCCGCGATGCGGGCCATTTTCATGAGTGGAAAGCTCAGGCTCTCTGTACTTTTTCCAGCTGTTTGCTGCGCCAACTCAGCAGATGCATGGCCGAGAAGTAGAACCACAGGATCAACGCACCGATGCCGCTCCAGAACGACATCGGGATGGCGAACAGCAGTACGGAGATACCGTTCGAGAACAATGCCAGCGCGGCGATGATATTGAGGGCGACAAAGCGTTGTCGCATCGATTGATCGGCTGGCAGCGGCTTGCCGCGGAAGGTGCGGATCAGATCATTGCGGCCCTTGCGGCCAACCAGAAAGGCCAGGCGCAGAAAATGGCCGGCCATGAAAAAGATCAGCAGGTATAGCACCCAGTTCAGAATCAGGAAAAACCACTCCATTGAATGTCTCCTTGCAGCTTGTTCTTTTAAAAGGTGGTGCGCTGGCGATGGCGGGCACTGTCAAACAGCGCCATCGGTGAGTCCAGCCCGCGCTCCGCGCCGCGTTGCAGTGCAATCTGCAAAAGCTGGGCGGTTGCCAGACAATCTGAGACCGCGTTGTGGCGCAGATAGTTGCGTATGCCGAACAAATCCAGCCATTTATCGAGATTGACCGCGCCGGCATAGTGCTGCGAGTACAGTGCCGGCATCAGCCAGGCCAGGTCCAGCCAGCGTGGCGCGTAGTCTATGCCCAGGTATTGCTTCATCGCGGCGGCAATCATCGCCTGGTCGAAGAAGGCGTGGTAGGCGACCAGCGGGGTATTGCCGCTGTACTCGAGAAACTGCAGCAGCGCCTCGGCCGGGTCTATGCCTTCGCGCTGTTGCGAGCCGCTGATGCCGTGAATCAGGATGTTCTCGCTGGTGGAGATGGTGTCCTGACGCAGGACGACTTCAAAGGCATCGACCGGGTCGATCACGCCATGATCAAGCGCAACCGCGCCGATGGAGATCAGCCTGTCCTTGCGGATGTCCAGGCCGCTGGCCTCGACATCGACAATCAGGTAGCGGCACTGGCGGCTGTCTTGCGTCCACGGATTGGCCGCCAGTGATTGCCAGCGATCCAGCCTGGCGAGTTGTTCGCTGCTCAGTTCGACACCCCGGGTGGGCTGCAGCTTGTCGAAAATGCGGCTGAACCAGTTCATAGCTGATAGGCCACCTTGAGCTTTTGTTGCAGATTACGCGCCTGGCGGAAGGACTCCTTCAGGATGCGGCGGTCAAGCTGGTTGAGTTTGTCCGGCTGAATCAGATTATCCCCGGCGCGGCCGTGTTCGTTTTCGAGATGCTGGTGGCGCAGACGCAGCATCTGGATAAAGTTGAAGGCATCAATGATGGCGTCGATTTCCTCGCCGGACTTGTCCATCAGGCGGGCGGCGCGCTCCAGCCGCTTGATGGTATTGCTGGCGGCAATGCCGCGGCTCAGGGCCCAGACGCGGGCGACATCGACAAACAGCCGTGCGCCGGCTTTCTTGAGGTCGATACAGGCCTTGCCCTCATGATCTTCGGTGACAAAGTCGCGCAGCATGCCCAGCGGCGGTGATACCGACAGCGCGTTGGCCGCCAGCATGCGCTGGAAGATGCTGTTGTTTTGCGTCTGGCGGAACAGGAATTTGTGCAGCTGGCCAACCAGATGCTGCTTGCCATACAGGCAGCGGAAGTCAAAGAAAATACTCGCGTTGAGCAGGGCGACCGGGTCCGGGTTGCGCACCCAGCGCGAGAAACGTTCCTGCCATTCTTCCAGTGTCAGACACCATTCCGGGTTACCGGCCATGATATTGCCCTTGCACAGCGGGAAACCGCAGCGGTCGAGATCCTCGTTCACGTCACGGGCAAAGTCCAGCAGGCGCAGATTGAGCTGGTCCTTGTCGACCGCTTCGGGGCACAGATAGATGATGCCGTTATCCTGATCGGTACTGAAGGTCTGCTCTTCGCGGCCCTCGGAGCCGAAGGACAGCCAGGCCCAGTCTATGCCGTACAGGTCGTGTGCCTTGAGGTTCAGCTCGATGATGCGGCGGGTGATGCCGTCGTTCAGTGCCGAGATGAACTGGGTCAGCTGTTCCGAGCCGACGCCTTGCCCCAGCATATTCATGGTGAACTGGCGCAGGTCGCGGCCAACCTGTTGCAGGGTGCTGATGTCGGGGGCTTTTTCTACGGCGTAGCGCAGCTGGCGCAGGCCGACGCGCTGCATGGCAAACAGGTCGCGCTCCGAAATCACGCCCTGTACGCGGTTGTCTTCGTCTACCGCCAGCACGTGGCGGATGCCATGCATGGCCATCGCCAGGGCGGCATCGTAGGCGGTGGCTTCCAGCGACAAGGTGTGCGGCTTGCGCGACATCACTTCGCCGATGCCGACATCCAGCGACTGTTTGGGCAGTACCACACGCTTGAGTACGTCGGACTGGGTGAAGATGCCCAGCGGGTGCTGTTCTTCGTCAACGATGACGATGGAGCCGACGCCGGTGCTGCCCATCAGTTGCAGCACATCTTCGAGCTTGTCGCTCTCGCGGGCGGTAATCGGCGTGCGCTTGCACAACTCGTGCAGCTGGGTGGCCATCGACTGCTGTTCCAGCGCCCTTTGTGAAAACTGCACCTGGATCTGCTTGCGTGATTGCGACAGCAGGGTGGAGATATAGCTGGCACAGAAGCGGTTGAAGATCGGGCTGATTTCCAGCAGATGCTGAAAGTCCTGGCTGGCGAGCTGATAGCAGAATACGTCCTCCAGCGCCTCGTAGATATTGATGGTGGCACGTTGGCCGCTGGATGCGCCGATCGGGAAACACTCGCCACTACCGAGCGTCAGCGGACTGTTGCTGGCATCCCCCTGTTCGCGGGCAATGACCTTGCCGCGTTGCACGATGAAAAAATACGGTGGCGGGCCCATGTCGGGCGTCAGCAGATCGCTGTCTTTCGGGTAGTAGGCCAGCTTGGCATGGCTGCCGAGAAAGCGCATGGCTTCGTCTTCCATGCGGTCAAACGGGCTGTGCTTGCGCAAAAATTCGATGGTGGCATCGACAAGGGTGTTGTTGGCCTGACTACTCATGTGTCCCCCATTGATTGAAAAAGAACGCCCCGAACGGTGCCGGGGCGTTCTTGAGCCCTGCCTGGGCAGGGCACGGCTTTACGACTTAGTGAGCCTGGGCCGCACCCGCGCCACGTGGGGTGCGGATATCTTCTACCAGGTGCTGGATGTGATCCGGGCAAGGTGCGGTGAACTTGGAAACAATCACGGCAACCGCGATGTTTACGAGTGCACCAACCGAACCGATACCTTCCGGCGAAATACCGAACAACCAGTTGGCAGGAATGTTTTCAGCCATCGGCGTGATGAAAATCCCCTTGAAGTACAGGATGTAGCCGAAGGTGAAAGCCAGACCGGACAACATGCCGGCAATCGCGCCTTCCTTGTTCATCGTCTTGGAGAAAATGCCCAGAAGGATGGTCGGGAACAGCGAAGAGCAAGCCAGGCCGAAGGCAAAGGCCACGACTTCAGCGACAAAGCCCGGCGGGTTGTAGCCCAGATAACCGGCCACCAGCACGGCAACAGCAGAAGCGGCGCGACCGGCAGCCAGCTCGGATTTCTCCGACAGGTCAGGCATGAAGACGCTCTTGAGCAAGTCATGCGAAACCGCGGCAGAGATCACCAGCAACAGACCGGCAGCGGTAGACAGTGCCGCGGCAATGCCGCCGGCTGCCACCAGGGCAATTACCCAGTTAGGCAGATTGGCGACTTCCGGGTTGGCCAAGACCATGATGTCACGGTCAACATGCAGCTCGTTGCCTTTCCAGCCGGCAGCTTCCGCCTTGGCGAGGAATTCCGGATCCTTGGACTTGTCGTTGTAGTACTGGATGCGGCCATCACCGTTCTTGTCCTCATACTTCAGCAGGCCGGTTTTTTCCCAGCGCTGCATCCATTCCGGACGCTCGTCATGCTTGATGGCGGCTTCCGGTGCCATCAGATCGCCACCACTGGTAACCGCGGTGTTGACGGTAGCGTGGACGTTGTAACGGGCCATGGCACCAACAGCCGGTGCAGTGGTGTACAGAATGGCGATGAACACCAGCGCCCAGCCAGCGGAGGAGCGGGCATCACGTACTTTTGGAACGGTGAAGAAGCGGACAATCACGTGCGGCAGACCGGCAGTACCTGCCATCAGGGCAAAGGTAATCGCGGTGATGTCGATCATGGATTTGCTGCCGGTGGTGTACTGCGCGAAGCCCAGTTGCTGTACCACAGAATCCAGCTTGTGCAGGAACGGCTCGCCACTTTCAACGTTGCCACCCAGGCCGATTTGCGGCAGAGGATTGCCGGCAATCTGCAGAGAAATGAATACGGCAGGGATGGTGTAGGCGAAGATCAGTACAACATACTGGGCCACCTGGGTGTAAGTCACGCCCTTCATGCCACCCAGCACCGCGTAGAAGAACACCAAGCCCATGCCTGCGATCAGTCCGGTGGTGATTTCAACTTCGAGGAAGCGGGAGAACACGATACCTACGCCGCGCATCTGGCCGGCCACATAGGTGAAGGAGATGAAGATCAGGCAGATCACCGCCACAATGCGGGCAGTCTGGGAGTAATAGCGGTCACCGATAAACTGCGGCACGGTAAATTTGCCGAATTTGCGCAGGTACGGAGCCAGCAATACAGCCAGCAGGACATAACCACCTGTCCAGCCCATCAGATACACGGAGCCGTCATATCCGAGGAAGGCAATCAGGCCCGCCATGGAGATGAAGGACGCAGCAGACATCCAGTCAGCCGCGGTTGCCATGCCGTTCACCACAGGGTGAACGCCACCGCCGGCAACATAAAAGTCCTTGGTACTACCAGCACGTGCCCAGATCGCGACGCCGATATAGAGCGCAAATGACAGGCCTACAACGATATAAGTCAGAAGTTTCAGATCCATGGTCTTGTCTCCTGGCTCAATCTTCGTGAACGTCATGTTCCTGGTCGAGGCGGTTCATGCGAGCCGCGTACCAGAAAATGAGTGCCACAAATACGTAAATCGACCCCTGCTGGGCAAAGAAGAATCCCAGCTTGAAGCCGCCAATGGTGATGTTGTTGAGTGCGCCGGCAAAGAATATGCCTGCGAAGTAGGAAACGCCTGCCCAGATGGCCAGGACAGTCCAGAGTAGTTTTAGCGTATCAGACCAGTAGGCCTTCGCTTTTTCTTGCTGACTTGATGACATCCTCAAAGCTCCTCTCATTTATATGTGTATGGTTGCTTTTACTTCGAGAACTGATTCGGTCTTGCATGATTTTTTTATGGGTAAAGCCTCAGATGGGTCGGGGTGCTCCTTTCGGGTTTGATTGATTGGCTAATGCCATAAAAACAAACCACACTCCTGACAGAGTGTGGTTTGTCGTTGTTGGCGGATTACTGGGCTTCTTGCAGCTGACCCAGAATCTGCGGGTTTTCCAGGGTGGACACGTCCTGTGTGATTTCCTCGCCCTTGGCAATCGAGCGCAGCAGGCGGCGCATGATCTTACCGGAGCGGGTCTTCGGCAGGTTTTCACCGAAGCGGATATCGTCAGGCTGGGCAATCTTGCCGATCTCGTGCGCAACCCAGGCTTTCAGCTCGGCGGCCACTTTCTTGGCATCTTCACCTACCGGACGGGCACCTTTCAGTACCACGAAGGCCACGACGGCTTCACCCTTCACTTCATGCGGCTTGCCGACTACGGCAGCTTCGGCAACCAGCGGGTTGGCCACCAGTGCGGATTCGATTTCCATGGTGCCCAGACGGTGGCCGGATACGTTCAGTACATCGTCCACACGACCCATGATCCAGAAGTAGCCATCCTGATCACGGTTGGCGGAGTCGCCGGCCAGGTAGTACTCGCCCTTGAACTCTTCCGGGAAGTAGGTCTTCTTGAAGCGATCTGCATCGTTCCAGATGGTACGAACCAGCGACGGGAACGGCTTCTTGATCACCAAGAAACCACCTTTGCCGGCATCAACCGGACCACCGGCTTCGTCAACGATGTCGGCGATGATGCCTGGCAGTGGCAGGGTGCAAGAACCCGGCTTGGTTGCAACCGCACCCGGCATCGGGGCGATCATGTGGCTGCCGGTTTCGGTCTGCCACCAGGTGTCAACGATAGGGCAACGTGCGCCGCCGACGACTTCGTGATACCAGATCCATGCTTCAGGGTTGATCGGCTCACCAACGGTGCCCAGAAGACGCAGGCTGGACAGGTCGAACTGCTTCGGCAGGTCGGCACCCAGTTTGATAAGCGAACGGATGGCGGTTGGTGCCGTGTAGAAAATGCTGACCTTGTGGGATTCGATCATGCGCCAGAAGCGGGAGGCATCCGGGTAGGTCGGTACGCCTTCGAAAATCACCTGGGTCGCGCCAAAAGCCAGCGGGCCGTAGGCAACATAGCTGTGGCCGGTAATCCAGCCCACATCAGCGGTGCACCAGAAAACATCGTCTTCCTTGGCATCAAAGGTCCAGCGGTAGCTGTTCAGTGCGCCCAGAAGATAGCCGGCGCTGCTGTGCTGGATGCCTTTCGGTTTGCCGGTAGAGCCGGAAGTGTAGAGGATGAACAGCGGGTCTTCGGCGTTCATGACGGTTGGTTCGCAGTCTGCGCTCTGACCTTCGGTCAGTTCATGCCACCAGATGTCACGGGCGTGCCAGGTAACCTGGGTAGTCGTGCGTTGCAGGACCACAACTTTTTCAACGGATTCGCAGCCGCCCAGTGCCAAGGCTTCGTCAACCGTTGCTTTCAGCGGTACCTGTTTGCCGCCGCGCACGCTTTC
The DNA here is from genome assembly GCF_979366295.1 of Vogesella lacus. NCBI lineage: Bacteria > Pseudomonadati > Pseudomonadota > Betaproteobacteria > Neisseriales > Chromobacteriaceae > Vogesella > Vogesella lacus. The sequence continues at coordinate 157,351 of NZ_CEETQT010000010.1, read as the reverse complement.
GTTGGCGGTAATCACCAGCTTGGCACCGGCATCCTGGATACGGTCACGTACCGCACCGGCGGAGAAACCACCGAATACGACAGAGTGAATCGCGCCGATACGGGCGCAAGCCTGCATGGCAACGACAGCATCGGCCACCATAGGCAGGTAGATCACCACGCGATCGCCTTTGGTCACGCCCAGCGACTTCAGGCCGTTGGCAAAGCGGCAAACACGCTCGTACAGTTGGCGATAGCTGATCTGGTCAACCTTGCCATCGTCGGATTCGAAGATGATGGCAGTCTTGTCGCCGCGAGTGGCGAGGTGACGGTCGATGCAGTTGTAGGAAACATTCAGTTCGCCATCGGCAAACCATTTGAAGAACGGGGCATTGCTGCCATCGAAAGTCTGGGTGAACGGCTTGTGCCAGCTCAGCAGCTCCTTGGCCAGATCGCCCCAGAAGCCCACGTAGTCGGCATCAGCCTTGTCGGCTTGAGCCTGATAGGCAGCGATGCCGGACAAGGTAGCCTTGGCCTGGAATTCTTGAGACGGAGCAAAGCTGCGGTTTTCCTTGAGTACGGATTCGATAGCAGACATCTTGGACTTCCTTTGGCAAAGAGTAAGTTCGAGCGGGTAAGGTCCGGACTTTCCGGAAAGACCCTGCATTAAATGCGGGCTTGTTATCTGATGCTGACTCTACGGAATTCCCGCTTGTCCATACCAATCGCAAATTTTGATTGTCGGAATCAGTAGGGGCGATGTTGCACTGCAAAAAACAAGTAAAAACAGTGAATTGCATGCATATACCGCCTGAATTTTTGCTTGAAAATTGCATGTTTTTCTTGCATTGCGGCTAGTGCAGAAAAACAAAAACGCCACACATGTGTGGCGTTTTTTGCAGACCTTGCGGCTATCGTGCCGTGGCGACGGGAGTGCTCAGTCCTGATTGGCGTCTGATTCGGCCGCCAGCATTTCGGCGCGCAGACCGGCAAAGAACTGGTAGATGCGGCCAACGTTGGGGCCTATTTCGGCCAGCAGGCTGTCGCGCTCGTCCTGCGTGATATCGGCAAGGTAGGCGTGCATCTCGCTGTCCGGCTCATGTTCGAAAGCCAGTGCCATGATGGGTGTCAGCGCATCAGCGTTGGCCTCGTCATCGAACAGCAGATTCCAGTCGTCGTGGAAGATTTCCATGCCTTCGCGAAAACCAATCGCCCAGTCATTGCCACTCACCACGCCTTGCTCGTCGGCTTCCAGCCAGGGGTGGAATTCTTCGCCGGCAGACAGGGTGTGGCCGATATCGCGCCAGTGGCCGGTAATCAGCTGCATGAAACGGTCGAGCTGTTTCGGGGTGAAGGCTTCGTCATCATCGAAGGCTGCGCCAAGAATGGTCGGCAGGCAGTCGCTCGGGCCCAGGGCTTCGGGGCCGGCGTGCAGCGCGGCCAGAAAGCCGTCCAGCTGCTCCAGCGACATCGCGCCTTGCGGCATCAGCTTGGCCAGCAGGCTGCCCAGCTTTTCGTAATCCTGCTCGGTCATGGTAGTCGGTTTCATCAGTGTTCTCGGCTTAAGGTGGCAGCGGACGGCCGGGTTTGGTCGACAGATTGTAGTGGGTCATCAGTACCTGATGACAGCTGGCGGCCAGTGACTGCAGCGCTTCGGTGCGCGGGTGGCCGGCAAACTGCAGGCTGTCATCGATGGCGCGCAGCGCGCGGCGCGCGGCGGTGCACAGGTCAACGGCGATCTGGTAATCCTCGTGGCTGATCACCTTGCCATTTCGGATCTTGCGGTAGTGGATATTGCACATGCGCACATATTGTTCGGCCAGCGGCGTGGCGGCCAGGGCGTCGTCAACCAGCAGCTTGCCCAGCAGCTGCATGGTGGCGCCGACAGCCTGTTCGGCCTCGGCAAAACGGCGCAGCAAACGGGCCTTGTCATCCTTGTTGGCTGGCGCTGTCGTGGTGGATTTGGCCATGCGGCAATATTCCGTAACGGGGTAAAACGCTATTTTAGCCGCTTGCAGCGTTTACAATACTGCCATGTCACAAAAACTTTCCCCGCTGGCGGCCCGTAACGGGGTGGCAGCCAGCTTTCTGCAGCTGGGCAACGAAGCCTGGCCTGATCTGCTGAGTTTTCTGGATGCGCGCTTTCCGCACGTTGGCCGCCATATCTGGCAGCAGCGCCTGCAACGTGGTGAGGTCTACGACCACCTGGGCCAGCCGCTGGCGCTGGATAGCCCGTTTCCGGCCAATCGCCGCATCTGGTACTACCGTGAGGTCGAACAGGAGGTGCCGGTGCCGTTTGCGGCCAAGGTGCTCTACCGTGACGAGCGCCTGCTGGTGGTCGACAAGCCGCATTTTCTTGCCTGCGTACCGGGTGGCCGCCATGTGCGCGAAACTTTGCTGACGCGGCTGCGCGAGGAGCTGGCTTTGCCTGATCTGACGCCGGCACACCGGCTGGACCGCGAGACGGCCGGCGTGATGCTGTACTGCCTTGACCCGTCCTGCCGCGCCGCCTATCAGGGCCTGTTCCAGCAGCGCGACGTGCTGAAAGTCTACGAGGCCGTCGCGCCGTGGCGCGAGGATCTGGCTTTGCCTCTGTGTTATCGCAGCCGGCTGGAAGAGCGGCCGGACAGCTTCCAGATGCATGAGGTGGCCGGCGAACCGAACAGCGAGACGCAGATCGAGCTGATCCGCCGTTTTGGCGAGCTGGCCCATTACCGGCTGCAGCCAAGCTCGGGGCGCAAGCATCAGCTGCGCGCGCATCTGGCGGCGCTGGGTATCCCTATCGTCAATGATCCGTGGTATCCGCAGCTGTTGCCGGACAAGCCGGCCGATGACTTCAGCCAGCCCTTGCAACTGCTGGCACGCCATATTTCCTTTACCGACCCGGTAACAGGCGAGGCGAGGGCGTTCAGCAGTGAGCGGGTATTGCAGTGTCTGCCCGAGTCAGTGCCTGACTAAACGGCAAAATGAAGCCCGGCTTGCGACCAGGGTTGGCCGCAAGCCGGGCTTGTCTGTTTACCGTATCAGCAACAGTGTCAGCTCTTGTTTTCCTGATACTCGAGGCTGTGCCAGGCACCTTTGTCGGTGGCCAGTACTTCGGTCAGCCACGGCAGGGTGTCTTTCAGCGTGGCTTCAAGTGTCCATGGCGGGTTGACGATGAACATGCCGCTGCCGTGCATGCCGAAGCCGTCTTTCGATGGCGTGCGCACGGTGATGCTGGCATCCAGCCAGCTGTGGCAAGGCAGCTTGCGCAGGCTGGCCAGCATTTCTTTCACTTCCTGGCGTTGCAATAGCGGATACCAGATCGCGTAAGTGCCGGTGGCAAAGCGTTTCAGCGATTCTTTCATCGCCGTTACCACGCGCGCGTAATCGGCTTTCTCTTCATATGGCGGGTCGATCAGCACCAGCGCGCGGCGCGGCGGTGGCGGCAGGATGGACTTCAGCGCTTCGAATCCATTGGTCTTTTCGACTTTCACGCGGCGGCCGGCGTCGGCAAAGCATTCGGCCAGCAGCTGGTGATCGCTAGGATGCAGCTCGAACAGACGCAGCTTTTCCTGCGGATTCATCACCTCGGCTGCAAACCATGGCGAGCCCGGATAGTGGCGGAGCTGGCCATCGGCATTCATGCTGCGCACCACCTCGAGATAGCGGCTGACCGCCTCGGGCGCATCGTCGCGCTGCCACAGGCGCGCCACGCCATCGACGTATTCGGCCGTCTTGGTGGCATAGCCTTCTTCCAGACTGTAGGCGCCGGCACCGGAGTGGGTGTCGATATACCAGAAGGCTTTGTCCTTCTGGCCAAGGTAATCGAGGATCTGTACCTCGATCAGGTGTTTGAGCACATCGGCGTGGTTGCCGGCATGAAAGGCGTGGCGATAACTAAGCATGATGTTGGCCGCAATTGTCAGCCGGCGATTTTACCGCATGCACGTTGTTGGCGGCTAATCGGATGTGGAAAGTGAAAACAGCCTGCCATTGGCTTGATAGCGACGGCTTACGTTTTGTTCGGCGGCAAAAATGCCGGTGTAGTCGATGCGGATAGTCAGCCAGTCCGGTTGGCCTGCCAGGCGCAGATACTGGCGTTGTTCTATATCGCTAAGTCCTATCTCCAGGATGGGCCCCAGCCGCTTTTCAGCAGTGCGAATCAGCATGCCCACGTGCAGGCCACTCGCCGTATAGTCTTGCGGGCGGAAGGTTTCAATATACTCAATGCGCGCTTGCCAGTTAATAGGCTTGTCGCGGTCGTCTTCATCGGCAAACAGGGTAATGGCCTGGTAAGGTTTGCCCATGCAAACCAGCAAGAGGCCATCGCCATCCTCGCAGCGTTTGAAGCGAACTTTGGGGAAGACCTTTTTCAGCTCGGCCAATGTCATGCCAAGCCGGATTGGCCCGAGTCCTTCGCGAGTCAGCAGCATGCCCTTGCCTTCGGTGGCTATTGCACCGTTGCTGGCACCCAGCAGTAACAGCACCACCAGAATCGGCCGTATCCCTGTCAATACGCACTTCATTCGTCGGACTCCCTTATCACGCCTCACAACCGTTCGTCGCAGCCGGCGGCCACTCATCGCATGTGGGCGCAAGCTGTTATGGATGATTTTAATCTAGTCCTGATATCCAATAGCAGGAGAATGATATGAGCATGCTCATCGAGGCGGTAGCCGTCGACAAACATTACCGGCTGGGCGAGGTCAGCGTGCCGGCGCTGCACGACATCCATCTTGGCCTGCCGGCAGGGCGTTTTATAGTGCTGTCCGGGCCGTCCGGCAGCGGCAAGACCACCTTGCTGAATCTGCTGGGCGCGCTGGATGTGCCTGATTGCGGCGAAATCCGCATCGCCGGCCAGTCGCTGACGGCGCTGGATGATGATGCACGAAGCGATTTTCGCGCGCGGCAGATCGGCTTTGTCTTCCAGAATTTCAATCTGCTGCCGGTATTGAGCGCGGCCGAGAATATCGAGTATCCGCTGGTGCTGGCCGGTGTCGACAAGCCGGCGCGCAAGGCGCGGGTGGCCGAGCTGTTGGCCGCTGTCGGCCTGTCGGCACGTGCGGCCAACCTGCCGGGCCAGCTGTCGGGTGGGCAACGCCAGCGGGTGGCCATCGCCCGGGCGCTGGCCTTGTCACCGCCGCTGGTATTGGCGGACGAGCCGACGGCGAACCTGGACAGCCAGACCGGCGCGGAAATCATCGCGCTGATGCGCGATTTGCAGCGCGAGAGCCAGGTGAGTTTCGTGTTTTCCTCGCACGACCCGCAATTGCTGGCCGAGGCCGAAATGGTGGTGAAGCTGCGCGATGGCCGGCTGGTGGACGGTGACGTCCTTGCCGGCGCGGCGCAGCCGCAGGTGGCCAGGCTTGCGCAGGAGGTGACAGCATGAATATCTGGCAATTGGCCTGGCGCAATCTGGCGCGCAATCGCCGTCGTTCGCTGGCGACACTGGCCGCGATGGTACTGGGCATCGTCACGGTGCTGCTGTTTGGCGGTTATGTGAATGTGATCCGGCTGGGGCTGGAGACCGGCTTTGTGCAGGCGGGCGGACACCTGCAGGTGCAGCATCGCGATTACTTCCTGTACGGCAATGGCAATCCGGCGGCTTATGGCATTCGCGATTACCAGCGTGTGGCCGGCAAGCTGCACGAGGATGCCGAGCTGGGGCCGCTCTTGGCCGAGATCGCTCCGCGGCTTGATATGGGCGGCATTGCCGGCAATTTTGCCGCCGGCGTGTCGCGGACCGTCATCGGTGTCGGTCTCGACAGCAAGGCGCAGGCGCGTATGCAGCACTGGAACGGCTACGGCATGGATCGCATGGAAGGCAAACCGCCGGCGCTGGATGGCACCGCCGCCGATGCAGCGGTGATCGGCACCGGTGTGGCGCGGGTATTGCAACTGTGTGCGCCCTTGCAGGTGGCCGATTGCCCGCAGCCACTGGCCGATGGCCAAAGCCAGGGCGCGGCAATGCCGGCGGATCTGGCCGGACTCGATGCGGCCAACCAGCGCCGCAAGCCGCAGGCAGACAGTCATATCGAACTGTTGGCCGCCACGGCCAGTGGTGCGCCGAATATTGCCAGCCTTAACGTGGTGAAGGCCGAGAATTTTGGCGTGAAGGCGCTGGACGACATGATGATCCAGCTGCATTTGCCCAAGGCACAGCAGCTGTTGTTTGGCAGTGGCGCACCACAGGTCAGCAGCCTGATTCTGCAGCTGAAAGACAGCCGTGATCTGGAGCGGGCGCGCAGCCGTGTGCAGCAGCTGCTGATGACAGAATCCCAGCCGCTGAGCGTGCTGGACTTTGCCAAGCTGAACCCGCAATACGGCCAGATCACCGGCATGTTTGCCGCCATTCTCGGCTTTGTCGGCGTGCTGATCGGCACCATCGTGCTGTTTACCGTCGGCAATACCATGGCGATGGTGGTGGTCGAGCGCACCAGCGAAATCGGCACCTTGCGCGCGCTGGGGCTGCGCCAGCAGGGCATTCGCCGGCTGTTTGTCTGCGAGGGTCTGCTGCTGGGCTTGCTGGCGGCCATCGCCGGTACGGCACTGGCGCTGCTGCTGGCCAGCCTGATCAATCACGCCGGTCTCAGCTGGCTGCCGCCCGGCAATAGCGAGCCGGTGCCGCTGGCGGTGCTGCTGTGGGGGCAGAGCGGCCTGCTGCTGGGCATGGCCTTGCTGCTGACCTTGCTGGCGGTGCTGTCGGCGTGGTGGCCGGCGCGTCGCGCTTCAAAACTCAATATCGTGGAGGCTCTGCGTCATGCCTGATCAACGTTCCTGCCCCGTACTGCTGGCCATGCTGTTGGCCTTGCTGCCGCTGACAACGTTGGCCGCACCTGACGCACAACAGTTGCTGGCCGCCAGCGACGAGATTCGCAACCCCGGCAAATCCTTTGCGTTGAATAACACGCTGATCGAGTACCGCAACGGCCGCGAGCAGGGCCAGTCGCAGTTGCAGATTTATGCACGCGCCGACAGTGCCAGTGGCCAGTTTCGCAATCTGATCCGCTTTGTTGCGCCGGCGCGTGACAGCGGCAAGCTGATGCTGAAAAACGGCAACGAGCTGTGGTTCTTTGACCCGGCGAGCAAGGCCAGCGTGCGCATCTCGCCGCAGCAGCGCCTGCTGGGGCAGGCCTCGAACGGCGATGTAATGACAGTGAATCTGGCGCGCGATTACCAGGCCAGCCTTGCCGGCAGCGAGGCGGTGCAGGATGGCGAGCGCAAGAGCCGTGACAGTTACAAGCTGCAATTGCAGGCCAAACACGAGGACGTCGCCTATCCGAAAATCACCCTGTGGCTGGATAGCGCCGACAGTCGGCCGATCAAGGGCGAGTTTTTCAGCGACAGCGGCCGCCTGCTGAAAACCGCCTACTACCGGCATTATCAGCTGCAGCTGGGCAAGCAGCGGCCGAGCGAGACGGTCATCATTGATGGCCTCGACAAGAGCTGGGTGACGGTGATGCGCACCAGCGATCTGGCCTATCGCGAGGTGCCGGAGGCGTGGCTACAGCGCGACTTCCTGCCGCGTTTCCGGGCGGAGTAGGCGATGAAAAGCGGCAAGAGCATCCTCGCTGTCTTCTCGCTGTTGCCACTGTTGGCCAGTGCCGATGATCTTGATGCGCTGGCACTGGCGGATCAGGCACCGCCCAGCGTCAGCAGCAGCAAGCCCTGGCAGCTGGCGTGGGAGCTGGCTCAGGGCGAAGACGGTTTGCGGCAGAGCCAGCTGCAGCTGCGCGGGCAATGGCAGCTGGCACCCGGCCTGCAGTGGCAGCTGGCCAACCGGCTGGAAGGCGAATGGCAGCATGGCCGCGAGCGCTGGTTCAATAGCCTGCAAGAGGCGTGGCTGGGCTGGCAGCCGGGGCCGGACTGGGTGCTGGATATTGGCCGCATCAATCAGCGCAATGGTGTGGCATTGGGTTTTAATCCGCTCGATGTCTTTCGCGATAGCGGCATTCGCGGCGCGCTGGATGGCCGGCCGGGCAGTGCGCGCGACAGCCGGCTGGGCGTGGTGATGTTGCGCGGCCAACGTTTCTGGCCGGGGCAAAGCCTGACTGCGCTGTACGCGCCCAAATTGTCCGGCCAGCCGGCAAGCGCCAGCGCGGCGCTGGATTGGGGGCGCAGCAATGGCCGTGAGCGCTGGCAGCTCTTGTGGTCGCAACAGGGCAGTGACGGCCTGAGCCTGCAGTGGCTGCTGGCTGGTGCGGCCGGCGAGCCGGCGCAGTATGGCGTGTCGCTGAGCAGCCAGCTCGGGCAGGCCGCCACCGTGTATGGCGAGCTCAATAGTGGTCGTCGTGCCTTGCAGGATGGCAGCGGCGAGCGGCGCTGGCGCAATCAGACCGTGTTGGGTGGCAGTTACAGCACGCCGTGGCGGCAGACCGTGCATCTGGAGTATCACTACAACGGGTTGGCGTTGGCTGATGCCGACTGGCAGACGCTGCAAGGTGCGGCTTATGGCCGCTATCGCCAGCAGTCGGGAAGCTTGCAGCTGTCGCCGACGCGGCGCGAATGGTTTGTGCATGCCGCGCAGGATGATTTTTTCTGGCCGGGGCTGGAGCTGTCTGTGAGCTTGCGGCATGATGCCGTCGATGACAGTGGCTTGCACCGGCTGGCGCTGCGCTACCGGCAGGATGCCAGTCTGTGGGAGCTGTCGCACGAGCAAGGTCGCGGACGGACGGGCAGTCATTATGGCGCGGCTGGTAGTGGCTGGCGTTTCAGCTGGCAGCAGTTTTTCTGAAATATAAAGGGACGTTTATGGCTGAGGCAGCAAAGCGACATCTGCAAGGTTGGCCGCGGGAAATGCTGTTCGTGCTGGGCATCAATTTTTGCATTGCCCTGCTGATTACGGCCATTTCCGGCGTCGAGCATTTTGGCCTGAATCTGCTGGTGTCCAATTGCATCGGGTTTCTGATGACTATTGGCTGCCATGTGCTGTTGAAACTATTGGGCGACCCGCCCTTGCAAGCCTGGCATTTGCTGTTGCTGATGCCTTTCGGTATTGCCGGCGGCATGCAGCTGGCGCGTGGCTTGCTGTTGCTGTCGCCGTGGCAGGATCTGGTGATGACGCCGGATTTTCAGGTTGATCTGCGCAGCCTGCTGGTGGTGGTGCTGGTGACCGTGGCCGCCTGCGTGCTGTTTTATTACCGCTATCAGGCGCTGGCCAGTCGCGCCAGTTTCGAAGCGGAACAACGCCGTGCCGCCGAGTTGCAGCAAGCCGAAACCGGCGCGCGGCTGGCGATGCTGCAGGCGCAGATCGAGCCGCATTTTCTGTTCAACACCCTGGCGACGCTGCGCAGCCTGATCCGGCATGATGCGCCACTGGCCGAGCATGTGCTTGATCAGCTGAATGATTATCTGCGCGCCAGCCTTGGCCGCACGCGCCGCAGCGAGGTCACCCTGGCAGACGAGCTGGCTCTGGTGCGGCCCTTGCTGGAAATCGCCCGCATCCGCATGGGGGCGCGGTTGCAATACCGCATCGAGGTGCCGGACGATTTGCTCGACCTGCCTTTGCCGCCCTTGCTGCTGCAGCCCTTGATTGAAAACGCGCTGCAGCATGGCCTTGAGCCATCGCTGGCCGGCGGCGAATTGCTGGTAACGGCACAGCGACAGGATGGGCAGCTGGCGCTGTGTGTCGAGGATGGTGGCGTCGGTTTGCAGGCGGGCACGAGCAGTAGCGGGGTGGGGCTTGCCAATATCCGCCAGCGGCTGGTGATGCTGTATGGCGAGGCTGGCCGGCTGGCGATTTATCCGCGCGCGCCCAGTGGCGTGCGTGCCGAGTTGCACATCCCGCTAACGCCACGCGCTGAATCTTGAGGAGTCAATATGCCGACGGTGATGATTGCCGATGATGAAGTCTTGCTGGCGGAGTCGCTGTGCCAGCGCCTGCAGGCGGCCTGGCCCGGCCTGACACTGCTGCCGCTGGTGCATAACGGTATCGACGCGGTGACCATGCTGGCGCGTGAACAGCCCGACATCGCCTTTCTGGATATCCGCATGCCGGGGCTGAGCGGCATGCAGGTGGCGGCGGCGGCCAGGCAAACGCGGGTGGTGTTCGTGACGGCTTACGACGAATACGCGCTGGCGGCTTTTGATGCCAATGCCGTCGATTATCTGCTCAAGCCGGTCAGCGACGAGCGGCTGGCACGTTGTGTGCAACGTCTGCAACAGCAGACGGCCGCGCCGGCAATCGCCATTGATGGCTTGCTGCAGCAACTGGCGCAGGCGCGACAGCCGGCTGCGGCCAACGTATATCTGCACTGGCTGCATGCCGGGCTGGGTGATACCACGCGGCTGATTGCAGTGGACGAAGTGCATTATTTCCAGGCCAGCGACAAATACACCGAGATTGTTACCGCACACGAGCGCCATCTGATTCGCCTGTCACTGAAAGAGCTGCTGGCCCAGCTCGACCCGCAGCGCTTCAGCCAGATTCACCGAGGCTACATCGTCAGCCTGCCGCAGGTTGGCCGCATCGAGCGCGATATGCTCGGCCGCCAGCAGGTAGTCCTCAAGGACGGTCGCAGCTTGCCGCTGTCGCGCAGCCACGCCGGGCAGTTTCGCCAGATGTAAGCTGCTTGCCAAAGCCCTGTTGCCAGCGGCGTTTTTATTTTGCGGTGGCGGGCGCATAGTGAGGGGCAGGAGGGCGCATCATGCAGATTCTGGAACTCACCGTCATCGAAAGTCGCAGCACCTCGCCGCGCATGCATATCCTCAAACTCGAAAAACCGGAAGGCTTCAGCTACCAGTGCGGGCACTACGCGCGGCTGTCGCTGCCGGACTTGCCCGATGTCTGGCGTGCCTATTCGCTGGTGTCGGCCCCGCACGAGCCCTGGCTTGAGCTGGTGTTGACGCGAGTGCAGGGCGGGCAGCTGAGTCCCGGGCTGTGTGCATTACAGGCTGGCGATCGGCTGCTGATGAAGGCGCAGGCTTTCGGTTTCTTTTTGCCGGATCAACTGTCGGCCGGTCAGCGCCTGTGGCTGACCGCCACCGGCAGCGGCGTCGGGCCGTTTATTGCCATGTTGCGTGCCCCGGCTTGCCTGGCGGCATTCGGCGAATGGCATTTGTTGTGGAGCGTGCGCGAGGCGGCGGATCTGGCTTATCTGGATGAATGCCGCGCGCTTGCGGCCAACTTGCCGGCCCTGCATTTCTGGCCGGTGGTGACGCGCGAGACGGGTTTTGCCGGCCTGCACGAGCGCATTCCGGCCTTGCTGGCGGATGAGGTTTTGCCGGTGAGGCTTGGCCAGCCGCCACTGGATGCCGCCAAGGATCGCGTGATGGTGTGCGGTAATCCGGATTTCACCGCCGAGATGCGCCAGCTCTTGAGTGGCAAGGGTTTTGCCAGCGGCCGGCGCGGCGCACAAGGCAGCATGGTGTTCGAGAATTACTGGCTGCCACCACGTGGCACAGCGGACTCAGGCCCACAGCCGGCGTAGCGCAACCTCCATCTGGCGGCAGTCTTCAAAATCGACCCGGCCCTGAATGGTGTAATCGGGCAGGGCGGTGTTGCGGATTTCGGGGGGTGTCATCGGCATGCCGTGGCGGTTGTACAGGCAGTAGCACAGCGGAGTGTTCTTGGTTGTGCGCTGCTTGACCACTGCTATCTCGCCGTTCTTGAGCTTGACCAGCGTGCCCGGCGGAATCAGCCCCATCGCCTTGATCAGTTTCTGGATCAGCTGATTGTCCAGCTGGCGGCTCTGGCCGACATAAAGATCGCGCATCGCGGCCATCGGAAAGTAGGCCTTGGGCCGATAGGGCCGTGGCCGCGTCATCGCGCAATAGACATCGGCCACCGCCAGCAGCTTGCCGGCGAGGCTGATCTGGCTGGCTTGCAGCGCATGCGGATAGCCCGAGCCATCCAGCCTTTCATGATGCTGCAGCACGGCCTGCAGCCACAATTTGTCGCTGATGCCGATTTTTTGCAGGGCCATTGCGCTGCTCAGCGGGTGCTGATTGACCAGTTTTTTCTTGTCGGCTGGCAGCTCGGCCTCGTTATTGGCAAGGCCAAGAATGCCGATATCGTGAGTGATCGCGGCGCAGACCAGCGACAGGATTTCGGCCTTGTTCAGGGTGCCATCGGCCTCGGCCAGCAAGGCGCTGACCACGCCGACCGAAAGATGATGGCGAATCGAGTATTCGCCTTCGTGAAACAGGTGAATCGCGGCAATCGCCGCCTCGGCATCCTGGCTGGCGGCCTGCAATAGCCGGCTGGCGATAGACTGGATGCGTGCGGGGAATTGTTCCTGATGCAGATTGCTCTGGAAGTCGCGCAGGGTCAGCGCCAGCGTGGTCGCCGCATGCTGTACCACGGCAAATACCCCATCCTTGCCGGCGGCGGCCTGGGACTGGCCGCGCTTTTGTGCCTGCATGGCCAGCAGAACTTCCTTGTGACCTTGCTCCAGCAGTTTTTCTTTCAGCTGCTTGTCATCCAGCACCGCGCCCTTATTGAGCAGGAGTTGGCCGCTGGCATTGTAAATGGCTTGCTCCAGCGGTTTGCCAATCAGCACATCGGTTGAGGAAATCTGTTTGAGAGCCATGATGTGGAGTCATTTTGCAGCAAAGGGTTAATAGTATTGATAATGCAAAATGATTATTTGATTTTCATCAAAGATATATTTTTAAGCCAGCTTTTGCATGATGTGCGATGCCGGTTTGCTCATGGTAAAGTAGTGCGTTTTTTTGCCGGATTGTGGCATTTGCGATCAGTTGGCAGTGTTTGCAGCCATATTGATTTCGCGTTTTCAGATTTTCAGGAGCATGTTTGTGGTGAATATTGCCGAGCTTGAACCCAAGGTGGTCTGGGAGCATTTTCAGACCTTGTGTGACATTCCGCGTCCGTCCAAGCATGAGGAAGTGCTGCGCGATTATCTGAAGGGCTGGGCGGAGCTGCGCGGTCTGGAAACGGTTGTGGATGCGGTCGGCAACCTGATCGTCCGCAAGCCGGCAACGCCGGGCATGGAAAACCGCGTACCGGTGGTGATCCAGAATCACCTGGACATGGTTTGCCAGGCCAATACCGGCACCGTGCATGACTTCTTCAAGGATCCGATTCGTCCGGTGCTGAAGGATGGCTGGCTGATTGCCGAAAATACTACCCTCGGTGCCGATAACGGTATCGGTGTAGCGCTGGGTCTGGCTGTGCTGGAAAGCAGCGATGTCGCGCATGGCCCGCTGGAAGTGCTGATGACGCTGGATGAAGAAGCCGGCATGGGCGGTGCGCTGGGTCTGGAGCCGGGTCTGTTGCAGGCTCGCATGATGATCAATATCGATACCGAAGAGTGGGGCGAGTTCTATATGGGCTGCGCCGGCGGTATCGACGTGAATGTGCGTCGCGACTATGCCGAAGAGGCCGTGCCGGCTGGCTACAAGGTTGGCCGCATCGCTGTTGCTGGCCTGATGGGCGGCCACTCCGGTGCTGACATCCATCTGGGTCGCGGTAATGCCAACAAGCTCTTGGTGCGCCTGTTGCGCGAGCTGACGATGCTGGAAGGCGTGCGTCTGGTGTCGCTGCAGGGCGGTACCGCGCGCAATGCGCTGCCGCGCGAAGCGTTTGCCGTGATTGCCTATCCGGATGCACAAGCCGGCAGCATTGCTGCTGCCATCGATGCGGCGCAGTCGCTGTGGCGTTTCGAGCTGGCTGGCATAGACGAAGGCGTGACGCTGGCGCTGTCCGCTGCCGAAGCCGGCAAGATGATGGCTGCTGCCGATCAGCAGGCGGTACTGGCGGCTTTTCATGCCGCACCGCATGGCGTGAAGCGCATGAGCCAGCGTGTGACCGGCGTGGTGGAAACCTCGAACAACCTGGGTGTAATCAGCCTGGCCGATGGCAAGATTTTTGCCAACCTGATGGTGCGCTCCCTGCTGGATAGCGGCTTCCGCAATCTGGCCGACGAGATCTCGGGCCTGTTTGATCTGGCCGGTTTTGCCGTGCAGACCGAAGGTGGTTATCCAGGCTGGGCGCCGAACCCGTCGTCGAAACTGCTGGCAGTCTGCCAGGGTGCCTACAAGCAGGCTTTTGGTGCGGATTCGTCGGTGCAGGTGATTCACGCCGGCCTCGAGTGCGGCATCATCGGCTCCAAGTACCCGCAGCTGGACATGGTGTCCTTCGGCCCGAATATCCGTGGTGCGCATGCGCCGGGCGAGCGGGTTGAAGTCGCCTCGGTAGGCCATGCCTGGGTACTGTTGCAGGAAATCCTGAAAGCCATCCCCGAGGCTTAAGGCCTGCCAGCAATACCGCGACCCTTGGTGGCGTCGACTGTACTGTCCTGGTCGGCGCGCCTTGGCTCGGCGGTTTTGCCGATTTTGATCAGCGGTAAGCGGTAATGCCTTGTCGGCTATTGCTTGGCAGGGTTGGCCGCAAGCTGTTTGCCGGCGCAGCATTCACGCACATAGTGTGCGAATGCCTCGGCCGGCAAGGGCTGGCAATACAGATAGCCCTGATAGGCCAGACAGCCGCAACTGGCCAGTGCCGCGCGCTGGGCTTCGTTCTCCACCCCTTCGGCGACAATTTCCAGCCCGAGACTCTCGGCCAGCGCGACAATCATGCGGATGATCGCCATTTCCCCCTGGCTGTGCTGAATATCCCTGACAAAACTGCGATCAATTTTCAGCTGATCCAGCGGCAGTCGCCGCAGATAGGACAGCGAAGAGTAGCCGGTGCCGAAGTCATCAAGCGCAAAGCTGATGCCCAGTTGGCGCAGCTGCTGCATCTTGTGGCAGATATCGTCAAGGTCCTGCAATAGCAGGCTTTCGGTCAATTCCAGTTTCAACAGGTGCGGCTTGGCGCCGGTATTCGCCAGGATTTGGGTCAGCAGGCTGACAAAGCCGGCTTGCTGAAACTGCCTCGCACTCACATTGACCGACAGCGGCAGCGTCGCCAGCGCGTCATCGCCTTGCCAGTCGGCCAACTGCTGACAGGCGGCACGCAAGATCCAGTCGCCCAGGGGCAAGATCTGGCCGTTTTCTTCTGCCTGCGCAATGAATTCGATCGGGTTGATCTGGCCCATTTGCGGATGCAGCCAGCGCACCATGGCCTCGCTGCCAAGCAATTGTCCATGCTGGTTGTGCTGTGGCTGGAAGAATAGGCAAAACTCGCCGGCCTGCAGGGCACGATACATATCGAGTTCCAGCAGGGCACGCTGAGCCATGCTGGCCTGCAGGGCCGGGTTGAAAAAGCACAGATTATTGCGGCCGGCAGCCTTGGCCTGATACATGGCCAGATCCGCCTGTTTCAGCAACTCGTCGCGTGCTTCGTGGCCCGGCTGGAATAAGGCAATGCCGATGCTGGCGGTGTTGTGCAGCGCCTCGCCTGCCAGCCGGAAGGGTTGGCGCAGTGCGGCCAACATCTGCTGGCCAAAGCGGCCGGCCTGTTCACGCGCTTCGTCCTGGTTATTGCTGAGGTTTTCACTCAGTACCACGAATTCATCACCGCCAAGCCGGGCAATCACGCAGCTGGGCGGCAGTGCATGCCTGAGGCGCGCGGCAACCTGCTGCAGCAACTGGTCGCCCTGATCGTGGCCGCGGGTGTCGTTGATGGTCTTGAAATTGTCGAGGTCAATAAAGAACAGCGCGCCAAAGCCCTGATCATGGCCGGCGGTTTCCAGCACCAGTTCCAGTTTTTCCAGCAGGTATTGCCGATTGGGCAGGCCGGTCAGCGAGTCGAAGTAGGCGAGGTGGCGGATGCGCTCTTCGGCCAGCTTGCGGGCATTGATATCGGCAATCACGCCGACGAGGCCGCTCACCCGGCCGTCAGCTTCCTGAAACGGCTTGCCGGTCAACTGCCCCCAGAACACGCTACCGTCACTGCGCAGGTAGCGCCGCTCGATATCGATTTCCATGCGTGCGCCATTCAGCAGATCGCTGAGGTTGCGATGGGCGCTGGCCTCATCGCCTTTGGCAATCAACTCGGTGTAGTGCTTGCCAACCAGGCTGTCGCCCGCAATGCCGAACATCTCGGCCATGCGGCGATTAGCATTGATGATGAAACCCTGATGGTCCACGCGGAAAATGCTGACACTGGAAGTATCGAGAATCTGCGCGAGCAAAGCTTCGCGCGCGACCAGCGCCTCGGTGCGGGCGCTGACAATCAGCTCCAGCTGCTGGTTAAGCTTGGCCAGCTCCTGCGTGGATTCCTGCTGGCGCAGCCGGTCAAGCCCGTTGTCGCCCAGCATGGTGGCGAGCTGAGCGTACAGCTCGGTCAGTTTTCTGGCGTGTTCGGGCGGGACAACCGGCAGCTTGTTGATGGCTGCCAGATAGCTGTCGGTATCGAAGCCCATCTTGTGTGCCTGCTGGCGAAAGAAAGCCAGGTCCGGGGGCGCACTGAGAAACTGGCCGGTAAATACATTAGCCAGATGCTGGCCGTCAATCACGATGGGTGCGGCGGTGTCGATCAGGCCGTTGTGGCAGCTGTAGATCGCAAAATGCTTGCCTTCGGTCATGCTGCAGGCCAGCGAGGTATCGCTCTCGATGCAGCGGCGGCAGCTGTCGGGATGCTGGCGGTGAAAGCGGGTACAGGCTTCTTGCCAGCCGGCATGCGCCAGCACATGGCCATCCAGGTCAATCACGGCATTGGCAATGCCCAGCACAGCATGCCAGCTATCCAGCAGCGTCTGCAGTTTGGGAATATCGACCAGATCGGTGTACTTGAGGGCGGGGGGCATGCTTATCGCGACATGACAGTTTATTGCCAAGTATCACTAATAAGACTGAGAAGTGCAATTTACTGAATAATCAGGGCGGCAAGGTGTGGTAAAGCCGGGCAGCAAGCTGCCCGGCCGTGATGCTTAGGCGGTATGGAAGCGGCTGAAGCTGCGACGGATTTCGTCGGTCAGCTCGCTCATGCGGTTGGCCGCACGCACGGCTTCGTCGGCGGCCTCGTTATTGCGCTGGGCAATGCTGGTGATGCGCTCGACTTCCTTGGATACCTGTTCGCCGGCGCGTGCCTGGTCAGACAGGGCCGAGGCGATAGACTGCACGCTCTGGCCGACCGATTCGGTGCCGCTGCGAATCGATACGATGGATTTGCCGGCCAGCTGACCCTGGCTTGCGCTGGTGTGGGCGCGCTCGACCGACTGGTTCATCGCCTCGACGGCTTCTTGCGAGCTGACGCGAATCGCGCTGATCATGCTGGCGATTTCGCCGGTGGCCTTGGTGGTACGTTCGGCCAGCTTGCGCACTTCATCAGCTACCACGGCAAAGCCACGGCCTTGCTCGCCGGCGCGGGCCGCTTCGATGGCGGCATTCAGTGCCAGCAGATTGGTCTGGTCGGCGACGTCACGAATCACCGATACGATGCTGTCGATGGTCTGCGACTGGCGGCCCAGCTCGTTGATGCTGCCAGAGGTACTGCGAATCAGGCCGCTGATGGCGTCCATTTCGTGTACTGCGCTCTGGATGATGGCCACGCCATGGCTGGCGTCGTCATTGGCGGTGCGGGCGGCCTGTTCGGCGCTGCCGGCATTGATGTGCAGCTCTTGCACGCCGACAGCCATTTGCTGGATCACGCTGGCCATCTCGTCAGCGGCGCGGCTCTGCTCTTGCGAGCGATTGACCAGGCGTTGCATGGTGTGGCGCAGCTCGTCGGAGGCCGAGCTGCTTTCCTGCACGCTGCGCTCGACGGTGCGCAGCGCTTCGTTGAGTTCTTGCACCATGCGCGACAGGTTGTACAACAGCGAGCTGTTGTCCCCTTTGCTGATCTGCACCTGCACGCCCAGATTGCCGTGGGCGATTTCCTTCATCACCTGTGCGGCATAGTCAGGCTCGCCACCCAGCTGGCGGGTCAGCGAACGGGCAATCAGGAGGGCAACCGCCACGCTGGCAGCCACGCTGACCAGAATCGCGATGATGGCGGCCAACATGGTTTCCTGCAGGGTGGAGGTGGTTTCGGCTTTCTGCTGCTGCATCACTTCGGTGTGATAGGCAATCAGCTTGTCCAGCTGCATGTTCAGCAGACGCTCTTGCGGCTCCAGCTTTTCCGACACAATGATGGAGGCGTCCCATTTCTGGCGCACGATCATCGGCAACAGCTGTTCGACCAGTGCGCTGAATTCCTTCATCGACTTTTCGATCTTGCCGACCATTTCCAGCTCTTGCTGGTCTTTGGCCAGCGTTTTCATCTCGGCAAACTGCTTTTGCGCGCTGGTGGCGGATTTCTTCAGGATGCCCAGTTTCTCTTCGACCAGCTTGTCATCGCTTTCCAGCAAGATGGTACGTGCGGCATTGGTGACAGCCAGCAGATCGCCATTCAGCGCGCGCGAGTTCTGGATGACCGGAATGCGGTATTCAACCAGCTCTGACACGCGGGTCTGGATATTGCTGAGGCGGAACAGCGTGAAGGCGGAGCCCAGAACGAGCAAGGTGATGACTGCAGCAAAGCCCAGGCTTAGCCTGTGGGCCAGTTTGAGTTTCCCCATTACTTACTTCCTTGTATGTGTGTATGCAGCGAAGTTTTATTTTTGCGGTGCACAATTTTAATTGGCCACGCCTTTATTAGATTTTTGTTACGAATAAACGCTTTTATACAAAATGTCTAGGGGTTTACCCATATTTTGCATGCAAAAATTGCTTTGGTATGTTGTGCAAAGCCATGTATGAAAAATGCGAATGATCGCTATGAATAATTTTTCTTGATGTGGGTGATCAGCCAGTGCGCAATCGAGTGTCCGGCCGGGATGGCTGGCAGGGCATCCAGATCAAACCAGGCGGCATCTTCGATTTCGCCGGCTTGCGGGGTGATCTCGCCCGACAGGTATTCGGCATGAAAAGCCAGCATCAGCGAATGCGGAAACGGCCAGGATTGCGAGGCCAGATATTGCAGCTTGTGCACGCGGATGCCGACCTCCTCGAAAGCCTCGCGCTCGACGCAGGATTCCACCGTCTCGCCCGGCTCGACAAAGCCGGCCAGCGCGCTATACATGCCGGGCGCAAAATGCGGGCTGCGCGCCAGCAGAATCTGCCGGCCACGGGTAATCGCCAGCATCATGGCCGGTGACAGGCGCGGGTAGTACAGCTCGCCACAGCTCGGACAGGCCTTGCCCTTGTCGTGCAGGTTGGCCGCAAGCGGGCTGGCACACGCACCGCAGTAACGATGATTGCGCTCGAAGCGGCGCAGCTGGATGGCACGGCTGAGCAGCGGCACCTGGCTGGCGGGCAGGCAGGCCATGCACTGGCGCTGGCTCATCAGCTGCCAGTCGGCCGGTGCGGCACCGATCAGCTCGCACGACCAGTAATTGAATTGCCCGTCCTGACCGACAAACTGCCGGCTACCGCTATTGGCCGGTGCCGTGGTGGGCAGTTGCTGCGCCTGCATCAGGCATTGCTGGCCATCAAAGACAAACCATTGTGCGGGCAGGGCAGGATCGGGCTGATCGGGCAGGAATTGGGTCATGATGTCACCGGCGAAGTAGGGGGCCGGGCGATTTTACGCCGCCCCCGAGCCTGCGCCTAGCCGGCCTGCAGTTGCGTCTCGCCCATGGCGTCTATCTGCCAGCCGGCGTGTGAAGGTTCGCGCCGGGCGCGGATCTGCCAGTCAAAAGCCTGGCTCAGCTGCTCGCTGTGCATGATGTGCTCCGGCGTGCCCTGGGCAACGACCTTGCCCTCGGCCAAGAGGATCAGCCAGTGCGCATAGTTGGCCGCCATGCCCAGGTCGTGCAGCACGGTAATCACCGTGCGGCCGGTCAGCGCCACGCGATTGAGCCAGCGCAGCAGGATGTGCTGGTGGCGTATGTCGAGGTGATTGGTCGGCTCGTCGAGTATCACCACCGGCGTGCTTTGTGCCATGGCGCGCGCAATCGCGGCGCGCTGGCGCTCGCCACCCGACAGGCTGGCAAGACGGCGTTTGGCCAGATCCTGCAGTTCCATCGTTTGCATCGCCAGCGACACCACTTCGCGGTCGAGATCTGATGGGCGTGAGAACCAGCCGCGATGCGGATGACGGCCCAGCATCACATAGT
This sequence comes from Vogesella lacus, assembly GCF_979366295.1. NCBI lineage: Bacteria > Pseudomonadati > Pseudomonadota > Betaproteobacteria > Neisseriales > Chromobacteriaceae > Vogesella > Vogesella lacus. Next base: position 137,448 of record NZ_CEETQT010000010.1, on the reverse strand, counting down.
CTTCGACCGCCAGCGGGCTATCGGCGGCCTCGTGCTGCGACACCCAGGCAATGCGCTTGCCGTCAGCCAGAATTCGCGCCATCGGCTGGCCGAACAGGCAGCCCTGGCACTGGCCATCATGGCCGGCCAGCGCGCGCAGCAGCGTGGTCTTGCCGGCACCGTTAGGGCCGATGACAGCAGTAACGCGATTGGCCGGAATGCATAGTTGGCCGCAGCTGAGCAGGGTGCGTTCGCCGCGGCAGACTTGCAGGCGGCTGATTTCAAAAGCGTGATCAAGCATGATGTCCCCTTTGCTGGCGCCAGAGCAGCCACAGGAAAAACGGCGGGCCGGCAAAGGCGGCAATCACGCCGGCCGGCAACTCCACCGGATAGGCCGCCTCGCGGCCAACGGTATCGATAAGCAGCAAAAACAGCGCGCCAACCCAGGCCGAATGCAGGATCAGCGCCCGCCGTGTGCCGCCGCGCAGCAGCATCAGCGCATTGGGTACCATCATGCCGACAAAGCCGATGATGCCCGACAGGGTGACCGCGCCGCCGGTCAGCAGGGCGGCGGCAATGGCAGTCAGCAGGCGCGTGCGGCCAAGCTTGACACCCAGTGCTCGGGCGCTGTCTTCGCCCAGCAGCAGGCAATCGAGCTGGCGGGCAATCGCCAGTAGCAAGCCGCCGCCGACCGCCATCAGCGGCAGCACATAAGGCTGCTCGGCAAAACGGTTTTCGGCCAAGCTGCCGGACAGCCAGCTCATCGCGCCGCGCAGCGTCAGATCATCCGACAAGAACAGCAACAGGCTGACCATGGCACCGCAACAGGCACCCACGACCACGCCGATAATCAGCAGGCTGGCCTGGCTGTTGCCGCATAGTCGGTCGAGTAGCAGGATCAGCCCGGTAGCGGCCAGGCCGCCAGCAAAGGCGGCCAGTGGCAGCGGCAGGCTGCTGATGCCCAGTGCCATCACGCTGACCACCGCCAGCGCCGCCCCGCTGGAAGTGCCGATCAGGCCGGGGTCGGCCAGCGGGTTGCGAAACAGCGCCTGCAAGGCCGCGCCACTGGCGGCCAGCGCCGCGCCGACAATCAGCGCATTGGCAATGCGTGGCAGGCGCAGCTGCAGCAGTAGCGGGTCTTGCCAGTCGGGACGCTGCCAGACGCCACCGCCAAGGCCGCAAATCAGCCAGATCAGCAGCAAGGCTGCCGGCAGCCATAGCCAGCCGCTGGCCGGCAGGCGCAGGGCAGGCAGGGGGAGAGCGAGCACCTTGCTCATGGCAGCTGCTGCAGGCGCTGGATCACGGCAGGGCTGTGCATGCCCAGGCGCAGAAAGTCGGCCGCGGGCCAGGCCAGCACCTTGCCTTCACGCGCTGCCGGGCTGCTGGTCAGTTCCGGCCTTGCGGCCAACTTGGCGACGCTGCCGTACACCGGTGCATTGTGGCTGGCGACAATCACGATATCGGGCGCGGCCTTCAGCCAGGCTTCGGGATTCATCGGCAGAAAACCCTTGATGTTGGCCGCAGCATTGATACCGCCGGCGGCGCGAATCAGCGCATCACCGGCGGTGCCGCTGCCGGCCACCAGCCGGCCGTCGTAGCTGAACAGCATCCGCTTGCCGCTGCTTTTGCCGGCTGGCTTGGCGGTAAAGGCTTGCAGCCAGCTGGCGGCCAACTTGCGGCCCTGTTCCGGCTTGCCCACTGCCTCGGCCAGCTGGTTTAGCCCTTGGGCAAAGCCGGCCGGGCTTTCGCTGTGGCGTATGGTCTGCACCTTGAGGCCCAGCTGCTGAAGCTGACGATAAATGCCGGCTGGCTGGGCTTGATCGCTGCCGATCACCAGATCCGGTCTGGCGGCCAGAATCGGCGGCGCCGCCAGTGCACGCGAGCTGCCGATAACCGGTATCTGTTGCAGCGCTTCGTGCCGCGCCAGCTGGTCGCGGCCAACCAGCAGCGCCTGGCTGTCGAGCGCCAGCATCATCTCGGCGACATCGGGCGTCAGCGCCACCACGCGCTGTGGCGTGGCGTGGGCAAGCGTGCCGGTAGCCAGAAGCAAGGCAAACAGGCTGCGCTTAAGCATGATCTAGCTCCTGTTGCGGCAGGCTGTCGGCCAGTTGTCGCCAGCCGCCATGCTCGGCCTCGCCTTCGATGCGGCGGCCGAAGAAGGTCACGATGGTCTGGCCATCGGCATCCAGCGCTTCGATGGCTGTGATGATGCCGTCGCGGGTAGGGCGACGGATGCGCCACAGCTCGGCAATGCCACCATCCTGCAAATGCAGATTGAATTGCGGGTCGAGCACATTTAGCCAATCGCCGACGCGACGGATGGTCTTGACCGGCCCGCTGTGAATCTGCACCGCGCCGCGATTGCCGACAAACACCATGATGGGCAGCTGCGCGGCCGCGGCTTGCTGCAGCAGGGTTTCGACGCCAGTGCGGGCCAAGGCTTCGGCGTGACCGGCCGGCGCATGGCGGAAGGCCTGGCGGCGACTGAGTGCGTGCTTGCCCAGCAAGCTGTGAAAGTGATGCACATCCTGCAGCGCCAGCCAGCCGGCGCGAAAATCAGCCAGATCAGCTGTCGGTGGCAGCTCGCTGGGTTGTGTGCTGGCCGGCTCGAAGACGGGCAGCTGCGTCAGCGGCAGCTGGTGATGCGCAATCAGCGCTTCCAGCGCTGGCAATTTGTCGGCGTCTTGCAGATAAAGCTTGATCACCGCCGTGCCGTGGCGGTCAAAAAACTGCAGGCTGTGCAAGGTGCCGCGCGGGCCGTCCTGTCGGCAGGCCAGTACGCAGTGCCAGTGCTTGAGGAACAGGCGCAGATCGAGGCCGTCCGGGTCCAGCTGCAGGGCGATTTCCTGGCCGCTGAGCTGATTGAAGCTGCCGATGGTTTCGTGCACGGCCAGCTCGTTGCGGGTGATGGCCTTGACCTGGCCAAGGCTGGCCAGCTCGTCCAGCAAGGGGCGTTGCCAGGCCAGCAGCCGGCTGCCTGCCAGGTTGGCCGCAAGTTCGGCTTCGCTGACGCCTAGCTGGCGGGCGGCATCGCGCTGGCGCAGTTGTGGCTGGCTGGCCAAGAGTGCCTGGTGGCGTTCGGTCAGAGTGAGAGTGATATGCATGTGGCGGTCTTTCAGAAGCGGGTTTCCAGGCTCAGTTGCAGGTGGCGGCGTGGCTGGCTCAGACTGTCGGCCGGCTTGGTGCCGAGATTGCGCAGGTCAGCCCATTGCCAGTATTTCTTGTCGGTGACATTGCCGAGCTTGGCGCGTAGCAGGCTTTGCTTGCCGAGGCGGTAATGGCCGCCCAGATCCAGCGCGCCATAGCCAGGGCTGGTCAGCGTCTGTTTGCTGTCGCGCTTGGCTGCGGCCAACTGCCAGTCGGCGTAGAGGCCCCAGTCGGCCTGGCTGTAGGCGAGGCCGAGCTTGCCGCGCAGCGGGTCAACACTCTCCAGTGGGCCATCGCTGCTCTTGCCCTTGGTCCAGGTGAGGCTGGCATCCAGCTGCCAGTTGGCCGCCACTTGCCAGCGGGCCGCAGCCTCGGCACCGTGGATGCGTACCTTGTCGCGGTTCTGGTACTGGTAGCTGCCGGCTGGCCAGCGCGGGTCGTTGTCGTTGAGGCGAACCTGATCGATGAAGTCCTGATAGTGGTTGTGGAAGAGATTCAGCTGAGCCTGCCAGCGCGCCTGTTGCCATTTGCCGCCCAGCTCGATGCCGCGCGCTTTTTCCGAGCGCAGATCGGCATTGGGCAAGACACGATAGCCGCTACGCGCATTATTAAAGCTCATGAAGGCCGAATCGAACGGCGGGGCGCGGAAGCCGCTGTTGAGGCTGGCAAACAGGGTGCTGCCGGCAGTAAGCGGCAGCGCGAGCTCCAGTCGTGGTGACAGCGCCTGATCGCTGAACTGGCGCACGACATTGGCGCCACCGTTGGCCGCGTCGTAAATCGCATCGCGCTGCGGTGTCATGCGGTAGCGGTCGAAGCGGATGGCTGGCGTCAGGCGCAGGCCGCTGGCGTGCTGCCATTCCTGCTGCAGGAAAAAGGCCAGTCTTTCGCTGCGATTGTCGGGGAAGGTCTTGCTCTGGCTGCTGCTGCGGCTATTGCTGCTGGCAGTCAGGCGCTCGGTATCGCTGCGGGTGGCTTCGAAGCCGGCCAGCAGGCGATGTGCGCCAAGTTGCCATTGCAGCTGGCCTTCCAGGCCGAGTATTGCTTGTTCGAAGCGGTTGTCTTCGCGCTGGCTGCCGCTGTCACGCAGCTCCAGCGCGCGATCGCGATTGATGAGGTGCTGGCGATAGGCCAGCAGGCTGCCCTGGCGCAGTTCGCCATTGCCGCGATAGCGGTATTCGACCGCGTGGCGCTGGCGTCGGGTTTCATCGTCGCTGTTTTTGTCCAGCAGGGTGTAGGCGGGGCCATAGCCGCTGACGCGTCCCAGTTGTGACAGCAGCTGGCTGGTTTGCTGGCGTTTGAAGTTCTCGTGGGTGAGGTGCAGTTGATGCGGGCCTTCGCTGCCGATGGCCAGCTTGGCCAGCAGGTTCTGGCTGTCAGACAGTTGCGGGTCCGGCGCGGTGCGGCCCTTGCTGTTGCGACGATCATTGCCGAAGTTGTCGAGCTCGTGGCTACGGCGATGGCTGAGCATCAGCATGCCGGCAACTTGCTGGCCTGCGGCGGCGAGGCTGAGGGTGCTGGCATGGCTGGCGTTGCTGCCGTCGTAGCTTTGCTTGAAGCCGGCATGCAGCGGGTGGTCGATATCGACGAAGTCTGCCGGCGCATAGCTTTGCATGGCGACACGGCCGCCGATGGCGTCACTGCCAAACAGCGCCGAGCTTGGCCCTTTGTTGATGGTGATGTCACGCAGGGTGTCCGGCTCGACCAGATCGCGGCCGGAAATCGCGCCGGCGCCGGACAGATAGGCTTCGGGCAAGCGCTGGCCATCAAGCTGCATCAGCACGCGATTGTTCTCGATGCCGCGGATATTGACGCCGGCGGCGCCGCGGCGGCCCTGGTCGCTGCTGACGCTGATGCCGGGCTGCTGACTCAGCAGCTCGGACAGATTGCCAGCCTGGCGTTTGGCCAGTTCTTGCTTGTCGATCAGTTCGACATTCGGGGCGGTTGCGGCCAACTGTTGCTCAAGACGGTTGGCGGTAACGGTGATGTTCTCCAGCAGGGCGGATGGCGTTTGCGCCAGCGCTGGCAGGGTGGTGCCAAGGCAGAGTCCGGCTGCGGTGAACAGGATAGGCTTGGACATGGCCTGTTGTTCTCCGGTGTGGCGGTGCACCCTGGCTGGCTTGTGGCTGGCTAACGGTGTGAGGTGGGTGTGTAATGCTTACTTGATCAGGATGAGCTTGTTGCTGCGCGTCAGTTGCAGGCGATATTGCTGGCCGTCGTGCTGGATCAGGATTTCTTTCAGGCCGGCAAACAGGGTATGGCTGTGCAATACCGTGGTTTCGGCGCGTTGATCGGCTGGGCTTTGTCGGTCTGTTACGGGTTTGACGTGGTTCATGCTCACCTCCATTTGATAAGAATAATTCTTATTTAGATTTGTGGCAAGCAATAGTCAATCTGGTGCGTGGCTGGAGAGAGAGTGGGCAAAGAAAAGGCTGGCGAGGACTTGTGCCTCGCCAGCCTGTCTCAAGGTGAGGTATGTATCAAAGCTGGTTCAGGGTTTGCCGGCAGTCACGCGCTTCCTGTTCTATGCGTTCGAACAGCTCGGCAACGGTGGGGATATCGTCCAGCAGGCCCTGCACCTGACCGATCAGCTGCACGCCTTGCTGGTGATCACCATCCTGGATGGCAAGGCGGATCGATTCGGTTGCTGCGCCGAACTGGGCGAGCTGGCGCAGTTGTTGTGGTTGCTGCAGCATGCCGCCAATGGCGACTTTCATCACGGGCATCTTCAGCTTGCGGGCGGTGCTGATCGAACGCCAGGCGGCCAGCAACAGATTCAGCGGTTTGCGCGTCAGGCGGCGGGCGGTTGGTGTGTCCATGACGCGGCACCACAATCCGTCGAAGTTTTTCGAGTAGATCGTGTCGCTGACATGGCGCTGGCGGATCATTTCCTTGGTGGTCTGATGGACCGGGCTTTCGCGTGTCATGGCAAGGCGGCTACCCATGGCGACGCCATCGGCACCCAGCGCCAAGGCGGCAATCAGACCTTGCCCCGTGCCAAAACCGCCGGCAGCGATGATAGGCAGGGTGCACGCTTTGCGAATGGCTGGGATCAGCACCAGCGAGGTTACGGCGCCACCATGCGCGGCGGCTTCATGACCGGTCACCAGCAGGGCGTCGGCACCGTCGCGTTCGGCAGCTAGGGCATGTTTCTCGGTAACCACGGTGGCAATCACCTTGCCGCCATAGGCATGTGCGCGCTTGACGATCCAGTCGCCTTTGCCCAGCGAGAAATTGATCACCGGAACTTGCTCGACCAGCGCGACTTCAGCGTTTTCACGAGCACCGGGCATCATCAGCGTACAGCCGATGCCGAACGGTTTGTAGGTCAGTTCGCGGATGCGGCGAATGGCGGCGCGGGTTTCATCGGCGGACAGCGGGCCGCTGGCCAGAATGCCAAGACCACCGGCGTTGCAGGTGGCAGCTACCAGCTCTGGCGTGGCGATATAGCTCATGCCGGGGCAGATCAATGGACGTTCAATGCCGAGCAGGCGCGTGAGTCGGGTTTGCATTTTGCTGCCTCGTCATGGGTAATGCGTTATTCTTGCCATAACTTTTCAATAATTTCAAACGGTCGTTTGATCATGTATCTCGTAGTGATTGGCTGGTTGTACGTGGTGCTGATGCTGGCAGTGGTGCAGGATAGTGTTGTTCGTGCTGGCATCATCATGTTTTTCCTGGGTTTTTTGCCGACATTGATTGCCTTGCGCTTGCGTCGTCGGCGTATTCGCCGCAAGCGTGACCCGGATGGTGAATTCTAGGCATCTTGAAGCCCGCGATTTTTTGATGTTAGAATTGCGAGTTCCCCCGATTTGCGGGGGATATCACGCACATCCGTACCAAAGGGTGCCCGGCCAGTTGGCCAGGTTTTCTGTACGGATGGAGGCATAACCCTTTAGGAGAATTCCATGTCCAACGTGACCATGCGTCAAATGCTTGAGGCCGGCGTACACTTCGGCCACCAGACCCGTTTCTGGAACCCGAAAATGGCTCAGTACATTTTTGGCAGCCGCAACAAGATTCACATCATCAACCTGGAAAAAACCCTGCCGCTGTTCGTGCAGGCACAGGACTATGTGCGTCGTCTGAGCGCCAATAAGGGTACCGTTCTGTTTGTAGGCACCAAGCGTCAAGCGCGTGAAATCGTTCGCGAAGAAGCTGCTCGCGCAGGCGTTCCGTTCGTTGATCATCGCTGGTTGGGCGGCATGCTGACCAACTACAAGACCGTCAAGCAATCCATCAAGCGTCTGGAAGACAAGCGCGCTGCTCTGGAACTGGCTGGCGACTCCGGTTACAACAAGAAAGAGCTGCTGGATATGCAGCGCGAAGTTGAGAAGCTGGAGCGCTCCCTGGGCGGTATCAAGGATATGAAAGGTCTGCCGGACGCGATCTTCGTTATCGATACCGGTTACCAGAAAGGTGCCGTTGTTGAAGCCAAGAAGCTGGGTATCCCGGTAATCGGCGTTGTTGATACCAACAACTCCCCGGATGGCATCGACTACGTTATCCCAGGTAACGACGACTCCAGCCGCGCTATCCGTCTGTACGCTCGCGGTATCGCTGACGCCGTACTGGAAGGCCGTGCTCAGTCGCTGCAGGAAATCGTTGCAGCAGCCGAAGCCGCAGCCGAGTAAGTTGGCAGGCAGAAAGGGGCGAAAGCCCCTTTTTTTGAACCCTGCGTCTTAAAGTATCAAATCAATTCAAGGAGTACATCATGGCGGAAATCACCGCAAAGATGGTATCTGACCTGCGCGTTGCGACTGGTCTGGGCATGATGGAGTGCAAGAAGGCACTGGTTGAGTCCGAGGGCGATTTCGCCAAGGCTGAAGAAATCCTGCGCATCAAGTCCGGTGCCAAGGCTTCCAAGATGGCTGGCCGCGTGGCTGCCGAAGGTATCATCGGTTCTTTCGTAGCTGGTGGCGTTGGCGCCCTGGTTGAAGTGAACTGCGAGACTGACTTCGTTGCCAAGGATCCTACCTTCATCGCTCTGGCTACCGCTGCAGCCCAGGCTGTTGTTGCGGCCAACCCGGCTGATGTTGAAGCACTGGCTTCTGTTGAAGTTGACGGCGTTGCTGTTGAAGAAATCCGCAAGGCAGCCATTGCCAAGCTGGGCGAGAACATGACCATCCGTCGTTTCGTTCGTTACGAAACTGATGGTTCCATCGCTACCTACCTGCACGGTGCCAAAATCGGCGTTATCGTTGATTTCAAAGGTGAAGAGCAGATCGGTAAAGACGTTGCCATGCACGTTGCCGCTTCCAAGCCTATCTGTGTATCCAAGGATCAGGTTTCTGCCGATACCCTGGAGCAGGAGCGCAAGATCTACACCGCTCAGGCTGCTGAATCCGGCAAGCCGGCTGACATCGTTGCCAAGATGGTTGAAGGCCGCGTGAACAAGTTCCTGGCCGAAGTGACCCTGCTGGGTCAGCCGTTCGTGAAGAATCCGGACGTTACCGTAGAAAAACTGCTGGCCGAAAAAGGCGCTTCCGTCAAAGCATTCACCATGTTTGTGGTGGGTGAAGGCATCGAGAAGAAAGTGGTTGACTACGCGGCTGAAGTGGCTGCTGCTGCCAAGCTGTAATATTCGTTAGCAATAACGAACAAACGGCACCCTGCCTTGCAGGGTGCCGTTTTGCAAATATAATTCCTAGAACTGTCCCTGCCTGAGGTAATCATGAGCCAAGCGCCTGCTTATAAAAGAATCCTGCTGAAGTTGTCCGGTGAGGCCCTGATGGGCGATGACAGCTACGGCATCAATCGTGCCACCATCGAGCAGATTGTCGGTCAGATCAAGGAAGTGGTCGGTTTGGGCGTGCAGGTAGGTATTGTCATTGGTGGCGGCAATATCTTCCGTGGCGTGGCGCCTGCCGCAGCCGGCATGGACCGTGCAACTGCCGATTATATGGGTATGATGGCAACTGTCATGAATGCGCTGGCGCTGAAGGATGCGATGACCAAGGCGGGTCTGATTGCCCGTGTGCAGTCGGCACTGACCATGCAGCAGATTGCCGAGCCGTATGTTCGCGGCAAGGCCATGCAGTATCTGGAAGAGGGCAAGGTTGTCATTTTTGCCGCCGGTACCGGTAACCCGTTCTTTACTACCGACACGGCTGCAGCGCTACGCGGTATGGAAATGAATGTTGACATCATGCTGAAGGCCACCAAGGTTGATGGCGTGTATACCGATGATCCGAAGAAAAACCCGGAGGCGGTGCGCTATCAGACCCTGACCTTTGATGAGGCGATCGGCCGCAATCTGAAGGTAATGGATGCGACAGCCTTTGCGCTGTGCCGTGACCAGCATCTGAATATCAAGGTATTCAGCATCTTCAAGGACGGCGCGCTCAAGCGCGTGGTGCTTGGCGAAGATGAAGGCACGCTGGTACACTGCTGATCTTGTAAAAGATAGCGACAGAGCGGAAACGGCGCGGGCTGTTTTCCGCTTTGTTTTTTGGATAATTGACAGGAGTAGTCATGATTAATGATGTGAAAAAGTCGGCTGAGCACAAGATGCAAAAGACCATCGAAACCTACAAGGCTGATCTGGCCAAGGTTCGTACCGGTCGTGCCCATACCGGTTTGCTCGATCATGTCATGGTTGAGTACTACGGCAGCGACGTGCCGGTAAATCAGGTGGCCAACGTGACCCTGATCGATGCCCGCACCATCGGCGTGCAGCCTTGGGAAAAGAGCATGGCTGCCAAGATCGAAAAGGCTATCCGTGATTGCGATCTGGGTCTGAACCCATCGTCCATGGGTGAACTGATCCGCGTGCCGATGCCGATGCTGACAGAAGAGCGTCGTCGTGACCTGACCAAGGTTGTCCGTGGTGAAGCGGAAGGTGCCCGCGTTGCGGTGCGTAATGTTCGTCGTGACGCCAATAACGACTTCAAGAATCTTCTGAAAGACAAGGCAATCACTGAAGACGAAGAGCGTCGTGGTCAGGATGAAATCCAGAAACTGACTGACAAGTTCACTGCCGAGATCGACAAGCTGCTGGCAGCCAAAGAAGCAGAATTGATGGCTGTCTGAGGGTACTGACTTGTTCGCAAGCTCGACACAGAATGTGCCTGAAGCCAGCGTGGTTCCGCGGCATATTGCCATCATCATGGATGGCAATGGCCGCTGGGCCAAAAAACGCTTTATGCCGCGAGTGGCGGGGCACAAGCAAGGGCTGGATGCAGTCCGCAATACCGTCAAAACCTGCGCCAGCCTCGGTGTTTCCTACCTGACGCTTTTTGCCTTCTCTACCGAGAATTGGCGTCGCCCGCAGGAGGAAGTCAGCTTCCTGATGGGTTTGTTTCTGGGTGCGCTGGAACGCGAGGTGGAAAAGCTGCATGGCAGCAATATCCGCCTTCGCGTCATTGGCAGTCGCGAAAGATTCTCCAGCGAAATCAACAAGCGCATCGATGAGGCTGAGGCGCGAACTGCGGCCAACAGTGGCCTCGTGCTGACGATTGCAGCTGATTATGGCGGTCGCTGGGATATCATGCAGGCAGCCAATCGTGCCTTGGCTGACGGGGTAAAGGAGCTGGATGAGGAGGCAATCAATGATCGCCTTTCCATGGCTTACGCACCCGAGCCAGATCTGTTTATTCGAACCGGTGGCGAGCAGCGCATCAGTAACTTCCTGATGTGGCAACTTGCTTATACCGAGCTTTTCTTCACCGAGACGTTGTGGCCGGACTTTGACGACAAAGCCCTGAATGCTGCCATTGCGTCTTTCCATTCCCGAGAGCGCCGTTTCGGACGAACCAGCGAACAGCTGCCCGAAAACCAGCGCCGAGGCTGATCAATGCTCAAAACGCGTATCCTGACAGCGCTGGTTCTGCTTCCCCTGATGTTGGCTGCCCTGTTTCTGTTTGGCGGCGCGGCGTGGGCGGCATTTTCCTGGCTGATCATCGTACTGGCGATGTGGGAGTTTGCCCGCATGGCCGGTTTCACGTCGACACAGCGCCGGCTGTATCTTGGCGTATCGAGTCTGGCAGCTCTGCTGGCCTGGTTGTTCGCCTATCAGCCGGGGCCGGCTGTCATGTCCGTATCTCTGCTCGTGTGGCTGGGTGTCACGCCGATGTGGTTATACAAACGCTGGTCCTTGCCCAAAGGGGCAAAAGCCGTGGCGCTGGGCTGGGCTTTGCTGTTCCCGGCGTGGTTTGCCATGCTGGCCTGGCGGCCGGAGCCGGTGCTGGCTGACAGCCTGCAGCTGCTGGCGGTAATGGGCCTTGTCTGGGTGGCGGATGTCTCGGCCTATTTTGCCGGCAAGACCTTTGGTCGTCACAAGCTCGCACCGGCCATCAGTCCGGGGAAAACCTGGGAAGGTGTGGCTGGTGCGGTAGTTGGCGTAACGGCTTATGTCTGGTTCGTTGCCGAGCAGCACTGGATGCAGCTGGATATCCCTTTGCTATGGCTGTTACCGATTGCCATGGCGCTGACTGCTGTCAGCGTGATTGGTGATCTGCTTGAATCGTGGTTCAAGCGCAGTGCCGGCATCAAGGACAGCAGCAGCCTGCTGCCGGGGCACGGTGGTGTGTTTGACCGTATCGACAGCCTGATTGCGGTGCTGGCCGTTTCGCATGCTCTGCGACTAATCCTGATTTGAATCCATGATGAAGCAGCAAGGAATTACCGTACTGGGTGCCACTGGCAGCATAGGCAGCAATACCCTTGATGTGGTGGCCGCCCATCCCGAGCGCTACCGCGTGGTCGCGCTGACGGCCCATAGCCAGGTCGACAAGCTGTTCGAGCAATGCTGCCGCTTCCGCCCGCAGCTGGCGGTGGTCGGCAATGCCGAGTATGCCTCGCGTCTGCGTGCCATGTTGGTCGCAGCCGATTGCGCGACCGAAGTGCTGCATGGCGAGGATGCCGTGGTGGCTGCCGCGACGCATGATGATGCCGATATGGTGATGGCGGCGATAGTCGGTGCTGCCGGCTTGCGGCCAACCCTGGCTGCCGCCGCGCTGGGCAAGCGTATCCTGCTGGCGAACAAGGAGTCGCTGGTGGTGGCGGGTGAGCTGTTCATGCAGACGATTCGTGCCAGTGGTGCCGAGTTGTTGCCGGTGGATAGCGAACACAATGCGCTGTTCCAGTCGCTGCCGGCAGACTACTGTGGCGATCTGGATGCGCATGGTATTGAAGAGTTGATCCTGACTGCATCTGGCGGACCGTTCCGTACTCGTCAAGGAAGTCTTGATGCGGTGACGCCGGCAGATGCCTGCAATCATCCGAACTGGGTGATGGGGCGAAAGATTTCAGTAGATTCAGCCAGCCTGATGAACAAGGGGCTGGAGGTGATCGAAGCGCGCTGGTTGTTCAATGCGCCGCCCGAGCGCATCAAGGTGATTGTTCACCCGCAAAGCGTGATCCATTCTATGGTGCGCTACAGCGATGGTTCGGTGCTGGCGCAGCTGGGTACACCCGACATGCGCACGCCGATTGCCTATGCCATGTCCTGGCCGCAACGCATCAGTGCGCCGGTCAAGCCGCTGGATTTTGCCCAGCTGTCCGGCCTGACGTTCGAGGCACCTGACTTGCAGCGCTTCCCTTGCCTGCAAATGGCCTTTGATGTGCTGCATGCGGGTGGTGCGGCACCTGCAGTGCTCAATGCGGCCAACGAGGTCGCCGTCGAAGCCTTCCTGCAAGAGCGCATCCGCTTTACTGATATTCCGCGTCTGGTAGCCAAGGCGCTGGACGAGCTGGATCTGTCTGCCGCCGATAGTCTGGATGCCTTGCTGGCACGAGATGCGGCAGTGCGCTCCCGCGTCTGGCAGTGGGTAGCGGCATGACCACCATCCTGGCTTTCTTGCTGGTCATCGGCGTACTGGTCACCGTTCACGAGTACGGCCACTATCTGATGGCACGTCGTTGCGGCGTGAAAGTCACCGAATTTGCTATCGGTTTTGGCAAGCCGATTTTCAGCTGGCAGCGCGGTGAGACGCGCTGGATGTTGTGCTGGCTGCCGCTGGGTGGCTATGTACGCATGCTGGATTCGCGGGAGGCCGAGGTTGATCCGGCAGATGTCGCGCGCGCGTTTGATCGTGTTCATCCAGCAAAACGTATCCTGATTGCGCTGGCGGGTCCTGCGGCCAACCTGCTGCTGGCGATTGTGCTGTTTTTTGCGGTGATGCAGGGCGAGCAGACCCGTCTGGCGGCCAAGGTCGGCACCGTGGCGCCTGAGTCGGCGATGGCTGCTGCTGGCGTGCATGAGGGTGATGTCATCGAGGCGGTCAATGCCCGCCAGGTGTCGGATTGGCATCAGCTGCGCCTGGCGCTGTCAGATGCAGTGGCGCTGGATGATGGCATGACGCTGCATGTGCGTCGCGAGGGCGAGGAGCTGACCTTGCCCGTGCCTTTGACGGCATTCGGTTTGGCGAAGCTGGATGAGCATACCCTGTCAAAACTGGGTGTGATGCCGGTGCGTTATCGTCTGGAGTTGGCGCGGGTGGTGCCTGACGGCGCTGCCGATAAGGCCGGCCTGCGAGTTGGCGATAAATTGTTGCGTGCCGATGGCCGGCAAATTGCCTCTTGGGCAGCCTGGGTCAGCTATGTACAGGCAAGACCGGGGCAGAGCATCAAGCTGGAGATCGAGCGTCAACAGCAGGTGCAAAGCATTGTACTGACTGTGGCTGCTGACGAGGTCGCGGGGCAGAAGGTTGGCCGCATTGGTGCAGCACCGGCTATTGACGAGGTCTGGATGCAGGGTCTGCAGCAGACTGTCGTGGTCGGCTCGCTGGATGCGCTGGTCGCGGCGGCGGAGCGCACCTGGCAACTGGCCAGCTCCAGTCTGCGCATGATGGGCGCGATGATCATGGGCAGTGTGTCGATGCAGGCACTCAGCGGCCCCTTGACCATTGCTGACTACGCCGGCAAGAGTGCTGATCTGGGCCTTGTGCCAATGCTGGAATTCATGGCGCTGATCAGCGTCAGCTTGGGGGTTTTCAATCTGCTGCCCGTACCCGTGTTGGATGGCGGGCAGTTGCTGTATCATGTCGCGGAATGGATTCGTGGGCGACCGCTTCCGGAACGGGTATTCGAAATTGGCCAGCGACTGGGGATGGCGATCATCTTGATGGTCATGTTGCTGGCACTGTTCAATGACTTCGGCCGCATCTTAGCCGGATAGGATTACAAGAAACATGCACAAACACATGCTTGCTGCCGCGGTTGCCGCGGTTTTCATGGCACCCGCGTGGGCAGCTGACGGTTTTGTCATCAAAGATATCCGCATCGAAGGTCTGCAGCGTACCGAGCCCGGTACCGTATTCAGCTATCTGCCGGTCAAGGTAGGCGATACCTTCGGCAAGGATCAGGCCTCGGAAAGCATCAAGGCATTGTTTGCCACCGGCTTCTTCAATGATGTCCGTGTAGAAAATCAGGGCGAAGTGCTGATCGTATCGGTCAGCGAGCGCCCGGTCATCGCGCAGCTCAATATCAGCGGCTCCAAGGAGTTCAGCAAAGAGCAACTGACCAAGGCACTCAAGGAAAACGGCTTTGCCGAGTCACGCATTTTCGATCAGGCGTTGCTTGATCAGGCGGTGCAAGAACTCAAGCGCCAGTATTTCAGCAAGGGCAAGTATTCGGTCGAGATCACCCCGCAGGTCACACGCCTTGAGCGTAACCGCGTGGCCGTGTCGCTGGATGTGGTTGAGGGTGTGACCGCACGTATCCGTGATATCCGTATCGTGGGTGCCCGTGATTTTGACGAGAGCGACCTGCTGGAAGAGCTGGAGCTGACTTCCAGCGGCTGGATGACCTGGCTGTCTGGCTTGGATAAATACTCCAAGCAGCTGTTGTCTTCCGATCTCGAAAAACTGCGTGCGCATTACCAGAACCAGGGCTATGCCGACTTCAATATCGAGTCGACCCAGGTGGCCATCAGCGCTGACAAGCAGGACATGTTTGTCACCATCAATATCAAGGAAGGTCGTCAGTATCGTTTGAGCGACATTCGTGTTGCCGGCGATCTGAAAGTGCCCGAGGCAGAGTTGTTGCCACTGCTGAAAGTCAAGCAAGGCGACCTGTTTAACCGTGAGTTGATCAACGAAAGCGTACTGGCACTGACTGATCGCCTCGGCGAGGAAGGTTATGCTTTTGCCAATGTTAACGTTGCCCCGCAGCTTGACGAGAAGGAAGCCAAACTCGGTCTGACCTTCTATGTGGACCCGGGTCGTCTGACTTCGGTGCGTCGCATCAGCGTTGCCGGCAATACCCGTACCCGTGATGAAGTCGTGCGTCGCGAACTGCGTCAGCTGGAAAGCGCGCAGTACGATGGTCAGGCGATCAAGCGCAGCAAGGAGCGTCTGGAGCTGCTGGGCTACTTCGAGAGCGTGGACGTGGCTACCCAGCCGGTGGTGGATACGCCTGACCAGGTTGACATGAATGTCACCGTGAAAGAGCGTCCGACTGGTTCTATCCAGGCCGGTGTCGGTTTCGCTCAGGGCGAAGGCTTGCAGTTGAATGCATCGATCTCGCAAACCAACGTACTGGGTTCGGGCAAATCGCTGTCGGTCAGCTTTGCCAACGGCAAGACCAGCAAGAATGCCTCGATTTCGTTTACTGATCCGTACTTTACGGTTGATGGCGTCAGCCTCGGTTACGACTTGTACAGCCGTACCTACAACCCTGAAAAGATCGACCGCAGCCAGTACAGCACCAAGACTATCGGTGCAGCGATGCGTTTTGGCGTGCCGATCACCGAGTACGATCGTATCAGCCTGAGTATCGGTGCCGAGAACACCAAACTGACGCTGTACGATGACAGCCCGCAGCGCTACAAAGACTTTGTTGGCCAGTACGGTCCGAGCAACTCGACCCTGCTGGCGACTGCCGGCTGGTCGCGTGATACCCGCGACAGCTCCTTGTGGCCAACCCGTGGTGCCAATATCAGCGTGTACGCCGATGCCGGTCTGCCAGGTGGCGATATGCAGTATTACCGCATCACGCACAACCAGACCTGGTTCTGGCCGCTGTCCAAAAACTACACCTTTGCGCTGAGTGGCGAAGTCGGTTTTGCCAATGGCTATGGCCGTACCAGCCGTCTGCCGTTCTTCCAGAACTTCTATCTGGGTGGTATCGGTTCGGTGCGTGGCTACGAGAATGGCTCGCTGGGCCCGCATGACGCCAATGGCGACTCTTTGGGCGGTACCCGCAAGGCAGCCTTCTCGGCTGAAGTGCTGTTCCCCTTCCCGGGCATGAAGAACAACCGCAGTCTGCGTACCAGCGTGTTCTTTGATGGTGGCAGTCTGTGGGATCCGAACGATACCTCGGTTACCGCTACCGGCGGCCTGCGTTACTCGACCGGCTTGGCCTTTGCCTGGTTGTCGCCTATCGGCCCGATGAAGTTCAGCTACGCGCTGCCTATTGGTGCCAAGGAAACCGATCAGAAGAAGCGCTTCCAGTTCACACTGGGTACCGTATTCTAAGGAGGCAATGTGAGATCACTCTGGAAGGCCGGCTTGCTGGCCCTGAGTCTGGCGCTGCCGACACATGCGGCTGACATCAAGCTGGGTTATGTTAATACCGAGCGTGTTTACCGCGAGGCACTGCCGGCGCTGAATGCGCAGAAAAAGCTGGAGAAGGAATTTGCTGTGCGTGAGGCCGAGCTGAAAAGGTTGGCCGCACGTGGCAAGGAACTGGAATCGGCTGTTGCCAAAAGCAAGGCGGGTGAAGATCGCAAGGCACTGGAGCGCGAGCTGTCTTCGGTCGAGCGTGAATACGCCGCCAAGCTGCGCGATTTTCGTGACGATCTGAACCAGCGTCGTAATGAGGAGTATGCGGCGGTGCAAGAACGTGCCAACCGCATCATCCGCGCAATTGCCGACCGCGAGCAATTCGATCTGATCCTGCAGGACGTGGTGTATATCAATCCGAAGTACGATATTACGACCAAGGTACTGAAGGAACTGGAAAAGTAAGCCGTATCGTCCTGTCCTTTTTACGCGAAGCCGGCCTGGGCCGGCTTCGTTGTTGATGAGTCAAATGAAACTGAGCGAAATTGTCGCTACCCTCGGTGGCGAATTGCATGGCGAAGATCGCGATATCGCGCGGCTGGCACCGCTGGATGAGGCGCAGCCTGACGAGCTGAGCTTTCTGGCCAACCCCAAATACCGCAGCCAGCTGGAAGCCAGTCAGGCGGCTGCCATCATCATCAAGCCGGCGCTGTTGCCCATTGCGGCCAACGTTGGCCGCAGTCTGATCGTGACGGCAGATCCGTATCTGTACTTTGCCCGCGTTGCCACGCTGCTTACGCCGCCGGCTGGCGCGCAAGGCGGCGTCCATCCGCAAGCCGTGGTGGGTGAGGGCAGCCGCATTGCCGCTAGTGCCGAAGTGCGCGAGCTGGTCAGCATTGGTCGTGATGTACGCATTGGCGAGCGCTGCATTCTGCATCCTGGCGTGGTGATCGGTGATGACGTGAAGCTGGCTGACGACGTGGTGCTTTACCCCAATGTCACGATTTATCACGGCTGCCGTATCGGTGCGCGGGTGATCATCCATTCCGGTGCGGTGATCGGTGCCGACGGTTTCGGTAATGCCTGGCAGGGTGATGGCTGGTTCAAGATTCCGCAGACCGGCGTGGTGGTGATTGGGGATGATGCCGAGATCGGTGCCAATACCACCATCGATCGTGGTGCGCTGCGCGATACCGTGATCGGTCGCGGCGTACGTCTCGATAACCAGATCCAGGTGGCCCACAATGTCCATATCGGCGAGCACACCGCGATTGCCGGTTGTACCGCGATTGCCGGCAGCACCCGCATCGGCGCGCGCTGCACGATAGGCGGCGCGGTGCGCATCATCGGCCACCTCGACATCGCCGATGGCACCCATATCGGTGCCGGTACCCTGATTTCCAAATCCATCAGCAAGCCGGATGCCTATACCGGGGTTTATCCGATGGCGACGCACAAGGAGTGGCTGGAAAACGCCGCCCATGTGCGCCAGCTGGGCAAGCTGGTGGCCCGTGTCAAACAACTCGAAAAAACGCTTGAAAGCGTGCTGCAAAACAAGGATTCAAACCATGACTGATGCCGTAAACCAGACTGAAAGCGCTGCCGTAAATATCGATGTACGCGAGATCATGCGCTATCTGCCGCATCGCTATCCCTTCCTGCTGGTAGATCGCGTAACCGAGTTCGTACCGAACAGTCGCATCAAGGCGCTGAAGAATGTGACCATCAACGAGCACTTCTTCGCCGGTCACTTCGAGCAGTATCCGGTGATGCCGGGCGTGCTGATCATCGAGGCGCTGGCGCAGGCTGCCGGCATTCTGTCCATCCGCAGCGCCGGCGACCGTCCGGAAAACGAGCTGTACTTCTTTGTCGGCATCGACAATGCGCGCTTCAAGCGCCAGGTAGTGCCGGGCGATCAGCTGGTATTCGAAGTCGAGCAGCTGTCGATGAAACGCGGTATCGCCAAGTACAACGCGCGTGCGCTGGTTGATGGCCAGGTGGCGTGCGAAGCCCAGATCATGTGTGCAAAACGCGAGGTGTAAACATGGCGATTCATCCGACAGCCATCGTGGCAGAGGGCGCGCAGATTGCCGCCGATGTCGAGATTGGCGCTTACAGCATCATCGGTGCCCATGTCAGCATTGACAGCGGCACCTGGGTTGGCCCGCACGTCGTCATAGAAGGCCATACCCGCATCGGCAAAAACAACCGGATTTTCCAGTTCTGCTCGCTGGGTGCGGTACCGCAGGACAAGAAATACGCCGGCGAACCGACTCGCCTCGAGATTGGTGACAACAACACCATCCGCGAATTCTGCACCTTCAATCTGGGTACGGCGCAGGACGGTGGTGTGACTCGTGTCGGCAACGACAACTGGATCATGGCCTATGTGCATCTGGCGCATGATTGTCAGGTCGGCAACAACACCATTTTTGCCAATAACGCCACGCTGGCCGGCCATGTGCACATCGGCGACTGGGTGATTCTGGGCGGCTTTACCAGCGTGCACCAGTTCTGCCATATCGGCGATCACGCCATGACGGCGTTCTCCAGCGCCGTGGCGCAGGATGTGCCGCCTTATGTGATGGCACACGGCAACCGCGCGGTGCCGGCCGGTATCAATGCCGAAGGTCTCAAGCGTCGTGGCTTCACCGCCGAGCAGATCCGCAATATCCGCAACGCCTATAAGTCGCTGTATCGCAAGGGCCTGTCTTTTGATGAGGCGCGTGCCGAGATCGTCGCGGCTGCCGCCAGCGGCCACAGCGAGCTGGATCTGTTTGTCCGCTTCTTTGACCAAGCTGGCCGGGGCATCATCCGTTAAATCATGAGTGACAGGCTGTTTACCCGTCAGGGTGCGCTGAAAGTGGCCATGGTGGCCGGCGAGGCATCGGGCGATATGCTCGGTGCCCATCTGATGGATGCCTTGCGCGCGGCGCATCCCGATATCGAATTTGCCGGTATTGGCGGCCCGCGCATGGTGTCGCGCGGGCTGAAAAGCCAGGTGCCGCAAGAGCGGCTGGCGGTGCGCGGCTATGTCGAAGTGCTGCGCCGCCTGCCGGAGCTGCTGAAAATCCGCAAGCGTCTGCGAGACACCTTGCTGGCCGAAAGGCCCGATGTCTTCATCGGCATCGATGCGCCGGATTTCAATCTGCAGCTCGAGCGCTGGCTGAAGCAGGGCGGTATTCCGGCGGTGCATTATGTCAGCCCGTCGGTGTGGGCATGGAGGCCGGAGCGGGTGCAGAAAATCGGTGATTGCGTCGATCAGGTCTTGTGCCTGTTTCCGATGGAAAAACCGCTGTATGACGCCGCCGGCGTACCGGCGACTTTTGTCGGTCACCCGTTGGCCGGCGAGATTGCCCTGCAGCCGGACAAACTGGCCATGCGCCGCACGCTGGGCCTGCCGGAAACAGCACCGGTGTTTGCGCTGCTGCCAGGCAGCCGTACCAGCGAGCTCGACTACATGGGCGGCCTGTATCTGGATGTCGCGCGCAAGCTGCATCAGGAATTTCCGGACGCGCAATTTCTGGTGCCCTTGGCGACGCGGCCAACCATGGACCAGTTCGATCGCCTGCTGACCGAACACAAGGCCTGGGATTTGCCGGTGCGCAAGCTGATTGGCCATGCGCAGATGGCGATGATCGCCGCCGACGTGGTGCTGGTTACCAGCGGCACCGCCACGCTGGAAGTGGCGCTGTGCAAGCGGCCGATGGTGATCAGCTATCGCCTGTCGGCGCTGACTTACCGCATGGTCAAGCGCAAGCTCAAGCTGCCTTATGTCGGCCTGCCCAATATTCTGACCAAGCGTTTTGTGGTGCCGGAGTTGCTGCAGAAGGACGCGACGGTGGACAAGTTGGCCGCAGCGGTGTCCGGTTTGTATCGCGACGAGGCTGGGCGGCAGGAGATTGTCGATACCTTTACCGAGCTGCATCAGAGCCTGCAAGCCGATACGGCACGGCTGGCGGCCGAGGCCGTACTTAAAGTGGCGAAAGTGCTCAAATGCTGATTGCCGGTGTGGATGAGGCGGGCCGTGGCCCGCTGGTCGGCTCGGTGTTTACCGCGGCGGTGATTCTGGATCCGGCACGGCCGATCGCCGGCCTGGCCGACTCGAAAAAGCTCAGCGAGGCGCGGCGCGAAGCGCTGGCGCTGGAGATTCGCGAGAAGGCGCTGGCCTGGTTTATCGCCCGTGCCGATGCACGCGAAATCGACAAGCTCAATATCTTTCAGGCCACCATGCTGGCGATGGTGCGGGCGGTAGATGGCCTCGCCATCACCCCGGACAAGGTGCTTATTGATGGCAACAAGATCCCCAAGACCCTGGGCATCGCCGCCGAGGCCATCGTCAAGGGCGATGCCAAGGTAGCCGAGATCTCGGCAGCCTCGATTCTGGCCAAGACGGCACGCGATGCCGAGATGATCGCGCTGGATGCCATCCACCCGCAGTATGGCTTTGCCCGCCACAAGGGTTATCCCACCGAGGCGCATCTGGCGGCTTTGGCCGAGTTTGGTGCATTGCCCGAGCATCGCGCCAGCTTCGCTCCGGTGCGTCTGCAGCTGGCTCAGCAGCAGGGCAGCCTGTTCTGATGTCGACGGGCGGCGAGGCGTTCAAGCGCAGCTTTGCGCCGGTGGTCACGGCCGAGACGCGACTGCTGATTCTCGGCTCCTTGCCCGGTGATGCCTCGTTGTTGGCCGGCGAATATTATGCCCACCCGCAAAACCAGTTCTGGCGCTTGCTGGCCGAGGTATCCGGCCAGACCTTGGCCGAGCTTGGCTATGAGCAAAGGTTGGCCGCAGTGACTGCATTGGGTGTCGGCTTGTGGGATGTGGTGGCCGAGGCGAAGCGTCAGGGCAGCCTCGATACCGCGATCCGCGAGGCGCGGCCGAATGCCTTGCTGCAGCTGATAGCGACCTTGCCGGCGCTGCAGGCCGTTGCCTTTAATGGCAAGACGGCGGCGCGTGCCTTGCCCGCGCTGCAACATCTGCCGCTGGATTTTCATGTGCTGCCGTCCTCCAGCCCCGCGCATACGCTGGCTTTCAGCAAAAAACTTGCAGAATGGCAGTTGCTTGACCGATATATGCAGAAGCAGGCCTGAATAATCTTGCCCGGGAGGCATGTATGCACCGCTACTGCATCTGGTTTGTCACGCCGGACGATCCGGCAACCCGTCGTATCGAAGTGAGCCTCGCTTCACCCATCTGCAATCATCAGGTGCTGGACAGGCTGGAAACCACCATCGCTGCTGATTGTCGGCTCTCCAGCATTCTGATTACCCACTGGCAACGTTTCGAGGATGAGCCGGCCGATCTGCGCGCCGCCTGACTACCTCGAATTGATGGCTGCCCCAAGGCTGCATCTGTGAGAAGATGCAGCTTTTCTAGTTTGTATCCTGTCTGATTATGCAAACCGTTGAACAAGCCCGAGAGTGGCTGCTGGCACGTGCTCGCAGCGTAGAAGAGCGTGAGTTGCTGGACTTGCTGGATGTGGCCGGCCGTGTATTGGCGCAGGACGTGGTGTCCGGCGTGGATGTGCCGCCGCAAGACAATAGTGCGATGGATGGCTATGCCGTGCGCAGTGCCGAGGCAGTACAAGCGTTGCCGGTGAGCCAGCGTATTCCGGCCGGTGCCGTGCCCGAGCCGCTGCAGCCGCAATCGGCAGCGCGCATCTTCACCGGGGCCTTCATTCCGGATGGTGCAGACGTGGTGGTGATGCAGGAACAGACCGAGTTGGCCGCAGATGGCAGCGTGGGCTTTACCGCTGCGGTGAAGGCTGGGCAGAACATTCGCCGTCGTGGCGAAGATGTGGCCAAGGGGCAGACCATTCTGGCTTGCGGCCAACGTCTGAATGCCGCCGATATCGGCCTTGCCGCCTCGGTGGGCGTGCCCAGACTGGCGGTTTATCGCAAGCTCAAGGTGGCGGTGTTTTTCACCGGTGACGAGCTGGTCGAGCCGGGCCAGTTGGCCGCAGCCGGCAAGATCTACAACTCCAACCGCTACTGGCTGGTGCCGGCCTTGCGTCAGCTGGGCTGCGAGGTGGTGGATCTGGGCATCATCCCTGACGAGTTGCAGGCTACGCGCAATGCCTTGCGTTATGCGGCCAGCAAGGCCGACGTGGTGATGACTTGTGGTGGTGTGTCAGTTGGCGAGGAAGATCACGTCAAGGCGGCGGTCGAGGCCGAAGGCGAGCTGCAACTGTGGAAGATCGCGATCAAACCGGGCAAGCCGCTGGCCAGTGGCCGTATCGGAGAGGCGGATTTCATTGGCTTGCCGGGCAATCCGGTGTCGGGCTTTGTCACCTTTGCCGTGCTGGTGCGTGACTTCCTGCTGGCGCGCATGGGTGAAATTGTAGCGAGCTGGCAGCCGCAGCAATACCTGCCGGCCGGCTTTGACTGGGTCAAGCCCGATCAGCGGCGCGAAGAGTTTCTGCGGGTGCGCATTGTCCAGCAGGATGGCAAGTTGCTGTTGCAGCGCTATCCGAATCAGGGTTCGGGCGTGCTGACCTCGTGTGCTTGGGCTGACGGTCTCGTGCGTCTGCAGCCAGGCCAGACGGTGGCGGAGGGAGATCTCTTGCCGGTTTATGCCCTGTGAGCCAGATCAGCTTCTGGCGTGGCGGGGTGCTGCTGGCCAGTGTCGAAGCGTGCGAAGGAGATCTGCTGATTGACGTCGCCCGCTTTCACGAAGTGCCCTTGCACTGGCGTTGCGGGCAAGGGACTTGCGGCACTTGCGTGGTGCATGTGAGCCACGCCGCGCAACCGGCGCATGCCCAACTCGGTAGCAAGGAGCGTAATGTGCTGCTGCGCGCCGGTTTTTGCACGGCAGCCGCAGCGCGCGAGCCGCAATGGGCGGATCTGCCCGATACCCCGCGCCTTGCCTGTCACCTCAAGGTGGCCGAGCAGGACTGGCAGGTTCATCTCGTCGGCTAGTCTCGTTCGGAAAACCGTATACTCTGTCTGTTCTTGTCCGGCAGCCCGACAGGTTGCAGCGGCAAGTCATTGAATTTCCAGTCTGTTCAACTTGGCATGAATAGTGCAAGGCAGCATCCCCCCAGTGATGGTGCCTGCACCCGATGTCCATTCTTCTAGAAAAGCTCATGCGTATCAGTTTGCGTAAGCCCTTGCTGATGACCAGTCTGCTCCTGGCGCTGGTCTTGCTTTGCAGCGCGCTGACCTACCAGTTTTCGGTCAGCAGCGGCATTGAGGCCTTGCGCGAACAGGGTAATCGCCAGCTGGAACTACACAGCCGCGGTATCGAAAGCGAGATCGAGCGCTTTGTTTGGCTGCCCGGCCTGTTGCAGTTGCATCCGGATACGCTGGCCTTGTTGCGCCAGCCGACGGGCGAGCTGCGCTCGACAGTCAATCATCATCTGGCGGCGATGAATGCGCGCAGCCACACGCTGGCGGTGTATGTGCTGGATACCAGCGGCCGGGTGTTGGCCGCCAGCAACTGGCGTCGCACCGACAGCTATGTCGGCGAGGATCTGTCCTTCCGTCCCTATTTTCAGGATGCGATGTCGGGCCGCCCCGGGCGCTTCTATGGTATAGGCAGTACGGTCGGCGAACCGGGCTATTATCTGTCGGCTCCGCTCTATGACAAGGGCCGTATTGTCGGCGTGGCGGTGGTCAAGGTGAAGCTTGGCCAGCTGGAGCTGGGCTGGCAGAAGGCGGGTTCCGATGCTTTCATCGTTGATGAAAATGGCGTGATTATTCTGGCGGCGCGGCCGGCGTGGCGACTTAATGTCGTCAAGCCGCTGACGCAGGAGCGACGCAACCAACTGGCACAAAGCCTGCAGTATCACTGGGCGCCACTGCCGGAACTGAACCTCAAGCAAAGGCTGGAGTTGCAGCCGGGGCTGGATCGTTGGGAGTTGTCGGACAAGGATGCGCCTCTGCTAAATCGTCTGTATCTGGTGCAGTCTCGTACGCTGAACGATACGCGCTGGCAGCTGACTCTGCTCAGCCCGCTGGGGCCGGTCAAGCAGGCGGCGTGGACGCATGCCATGCTGGCGGCAGCGGTAGTGGCTATTCTGACCCTGTTGCTGATTGCCTGGAACGAGCGGCGCAAGGTGATTGCCACCAGATTGGCCGCACGCGAGGCGCTCCAGCTGGCCAATAGCGAGCTTGAGGCCCGTATCACCAAGCGTACGGCCGATCTGAGTGCCAGCAACGACCGGCTGTTGGCTGAAATCCTCGAGCGCGAAGAGACCGAGCAGCATTTGCGCCGCACCCAGAACGAGCTGATCCAGGCAGGCAAGCTGGCGGTGATCGGCCAGATGTCGACCAGTATTGCCCACGAGCTCAACCAGCCGCTGGCGGCGCTGCGCACACTGTCGGGCAATACCGTGAAATTCCTGCAGCGCGGCAAGTACGATATTGCTGCGGCCAACCTTGCCACGATTGGCGAGCTGGTCGAGCGCATGGGCAAGATTACCGGCTCGCTGCGCTCGTTCGCGCGTCGCTCCGAACATGCCGGCGGCGAGGCGCAACTGACACAGGCGGTGGATGCGGCGCTGTTTCTGCTACAGCCGCGACTGGGGCGGCAGAAAGTGCTGATTCGTCGCGAGTTCGACGACAGGGTACTGGGCATAGACCAGACGCGACTGGAGCAGATTCTGGTTAATCTGATCGGCAATGCGCTGGACGCGGTGCAGGGCGTGCCAGAGGCCTGCATTCTGCTGGCAGGTGAGGCCGGCAGCGACAATGATTATGTATTGAGTGTGATCGACAATGGCCACGGGCTAGCGGATCAGGTAGTGCAACACCTGTTCGAGCCTTTTTACACCACCAAGCCGCAAGGCAGCGGCCTGGGTCTGGGCCTGACGCTGTCAGCCAGTCTGGCGGCGGCGGCCGGTGGTGATCTGCGCGCCAGGCCGCAGGCGCGGGGGGCGGCATTTGATCTGCGCCTGCCTTGTCATCAGCAAACGGAAAACGAGAAATGAATACAGATTTGCAAGTGCTGATTGTCGAGGATGATCCGCACGTCTTGCTCGGTTGTCAGCAGGCGCTGGCGCTGGAGGATATCGAGTCGCAAGGCGTCAGCAGTGCCGAGGCGGCTTTGCCGCTGCTGGAGGGGCAGTTTGCCGGCATCGTGATCAGCGATATCCGCTTGCCCGGCATGGATGGCCTGACGCTGTTGCAGCAGCTGAAACAGCGCGACCGCAGTCTGCCGGTGGTGCTGATTACCGGTCATGGCGACGTCAGCATGGCGGTGCAGGCGATGAAGGATGGCGCGTATGACTTCATGGAAAAGCCGTTTTCGGCTGACCGGCTGGTCGAGGTGGCCAAGCGCGCGCTTGAGCAGCGCCGGCTGAGTCTGGAGGTGCAAAGTCTGCGTCGCCAGCTGGATGGCAAGCAGGTGCTGGAGCAAAAACTGATTGGCCGTTCGCCGGCGATGAGCCGGCTGCGCGAGCTGATTCTCAATGTGGCGGATACCGCGGCCAACGTGCTGATTCATGGCGAGACCGGCACCGGCAAGGAGCTGGTAGCCAGCTGTCTGCATGATTTCAGCCGGCGCAGCAACCACCAGTATGTGGCGATCAACTGTGGCGGCCTGCCGGAAAGCCTGTTCGAGAGCGAGATTTTCGGCCACGAGGCCAATGCCTTTACCGGTGCCGGCAAGCGCCGCATCGGCAAGATCGAACATGCGCACAAGGGTACGCTGTTTCTCGACGAAGTCGAAACCATGCCGATCAATCTGCAGATCAAGCTGCTGCGCGTGCTGCAGGAGCACAAGCTGGAGCGGCTGGGCAGTAATCAGGCGGTAGACGTTGATTGCCGCTTGATTGCGGCGACCAAGGAAGATCTGGATCAGCTGTCGCAGCAGGGCAAGTTTCGCGCCGACTTCTACTACCGTCTGAATGTGGTGTCGCTGGAGATTCCGCCGCTGCGCGAGCGTCGCGAGGATATTCCGCTGCTGTTTGAATGCTTCCTGCAGCAGGCAGCGCTGCGTTTTGACCGCGAACCGCTGGATATCGATCGCAAGACGTTGGGGCAGCTGATGGCGCATGACTGGCCGGGTAATGTGCGCGAGCTGCGCAATGTGGCCGAGCGGTACGCGCTGGGTCTGCCGGCGTTCAAGAGTGGTGGCGAGGTGGCTGCCAGTCCGAGCCTTGCCGAGTGTGTCGAGGCCTATGAAAAGAGCCTGATCGTCGAGGCTTTGCGTCGACATGGCGGCAATCTGAGCCAGGCCAGTCAGGCGTTAGCCATGCCGAAGACGACGCTGTTCGACAAGGTGAAGAAGTACGGCCTGCAGGGCTGAATTTTCACCAGGTGCAGATAAAAAATGCGGCCAAGCTTGGCCGCATTTTTTTCTTGCTTACAGATCGTCTTCGCTGTCGAAGTCGTCGGCAAAGTCGTCATCGTTCAGCGGGTCGCCAAGGCCGGCGGCAACCAGATCCTCGCGCGTCAGCAGGAAGACGAAACCGTCGCCGCTTTGCGTCTCCATCCACATGAATGGCAGGCTGGGGTAGGCGGCCTCCAGTACGTCGCGGTTGTGGCCGATTTCCACCAGCAGCACGCCGCGCGGGTTCAGCAGGCGGGCGGCATTCTGCAGGATCACGTGGGTGGCATCGAGGCCGTCTTCACCAGAGCCCAGCGCCAGTTCCGGTTCGTGCAGGTATTCTTCCGGCAGCGCGGCCACCGATTCGGCATCGACATACGGCGGGTTGGAGATGATCAGGTCGTAGGGCTCTTCGAGGCCTTCCACCAGATCGCTGTGAATCAGCTGGATGCGCTCTTCGAGGCCGTAGTTCTGCACATTGATGCTGGCCACTTCGAGGGCGTCCAGCGAGATGTCGACCGCGTCGACTTCGGCATCCGGATAGTGGTGCGCGAGCTGGATGGCCAGGCAGCCGGAACCGGTGCACAGATCCAGCGCGCGGTTGACCAGCTCGGGATGCTCGATCCACGGTGTCAGTGGCTCGCCCAGCAGTTCGTAGATGAAGCTGCGCGGCACGATCACGCGCTCGTCGACATAGAAGCGGAAGTCGCCCTGCCAGGCTTCGTTGGTCAGGTAGGCAACCGGCACGCGCTCTTCGCTGCGGCGGCGGATGTTTTCCAGCGTGCCGGCGATTTCTTCCGGCAGCAGGCGGGCATCAAGATAGGGCTCGAGCTGCTGGATAGGCAGATTCAGGCTGGAGAGCACCAGATAGGCAGCCTCGTCATAGGCATTGCCGGTGCCGTGGCCGTAGTTGATTTCGGCTTCGTTAAAGCGCGACACGGCAAAGCGCAAGAGGTCGCGCACGGTTTGCAGCGTGTTGGCGGCAGTGTCGTACATGATTGTCCTTTCGGCGGCGGGGCCGCGCGGTAAAAGCGAAAGGTTGGCCGCGGCCAACCTTGTCGGGGGCGGCCTTGCTCAGGCCGCCGAGGTGCGCATTATCGCTCAGAATGGCAGCGCTGCGGCAGTTTCCTTGGCCAGTACCTGGCGGAAATCGGCCTTGATGCGCTCCAGCGCGGCTTCGTTATCTGCCTCGAAACGCAGCACGATCACCGGCGTGGTGTTGGATGCACGCGCGAGGCCGAAACCATCGGCGTATTCCACGCGCAAGCCGTCGATGGTCACGATATTCTCGGCACCGGCAAAGCTGGCGGTTGCCTGCAGACGTTCGATGATGGCGTGGTTTTCGCCTTCGGCGGTCTTCAGGTTGAGCTCCGGGGTGGACAGCGCGTTCGGCAGAGCATTCAGCACGGCAGAAGGGTCCGCTACCTTGGACAGGATTTCCAGCAGGCGCGCGCCGGAATACAGGCCGTCGTCAAAGCCGTACCAGCGCTCCTTGAAGAACACATGGCCCGACATTTCACCGGCCATGCCGGCATCCGGATGTTCTTTCAGCGCGGCTTTCATGAAGCTGTGGCCGGTACGGTTGATCAGCGGCATGCCGCCTGCCTCGCGAATGGCCGGGGCCAAGAGGCGCGTGCATTTCACGTCGTAGATGATTTTGGCGCCAGGCTGGCGGCTGAGCACATCTTGCGCAAACAGGATCAGCTGGCGATCCGGCCAGATGATGTTGCCATCCTTGGTGACCACGCCAAGACGATCGCCATCGCCGTCGAAAGCGAGACCCAGCTCGGCATCGCCTTCACGCAGGGCGCGAATCACATCCTGCAGGTTTTCCGGCTTGGCAGGGTCCGGATGATGGTTGGGGAAGTTGCCGTCTACTTCGCAGAACAGCTCTTCGACTTCGCAGCCCAAATCGCGGAACAGACGCGGCGCGAAATCGCCGGGTACGCCATTGCCGCAATCGACCACAATTTTCATCGGGCGGGCAAGCTTGATGTCACCAACAATGCGCTGGTGATAAGCCTCGGCGATGTCGTGGGTGTGGTATTCACCCTGACCTTCGGCAAAGTCATTATTGATGATGCGCTGATACAGGGTCTGGATCCAGTCACCAGCCAGTGTGTCGCCGTCTAGCATCATCTTGAAGCCGTTGTAGTCAGGCGGGTTGTGGCTGCCGGTCACCATCACGCCGGAGTAGGTTTCCAGCTGGTAGGCGGCGAAATACAGCATCGGCGTGGCTACGCGGCCAACGTCAATCACGTTGACACCGCTGGCGCGGATGCCATCGGACAGGCGGCCAGCCAGTGCCGGGCCGGACAGGCGGCCGTCACGGCCGATGCAGATGGCCTTTACATTGCGCAGGCGCGCTTCGGAGCCGATGGCGCGGCCGATCAGGTAGGCGGCGTCTTCGGTCAGGGTGTTGTCGACGATGCCACGGATGTCGTAAGCCTTGAAAATGGATTGGGCGATTGTCATGTCGTGTTGATGTCTCAGGATTGAATGAAGGTCTGGCTCAGTTTGACGAGTGCATCCAGCTTGGCGCGAGCCTTGCCGCTGTCGATGGCTTCGCGGGCGAGGGTGATGCCTTCGGCGAGGCTGGTGGCCTTGCCGCCGGTGTAGATCGCGGCACCGGCATTCAGTATCACGATGTCACGGGCAGGGCCGGCTTGGCCATTCAGCACGGACAGCAGGATATCGCGCGATTGTTCGGCGGTGTCGGCACGCAGGGCAGCCAGCGGGGCGTAGGCTATGCCGAAGTTGGCCGGGTCGATGCGGTATTCGCAAATCTCGCCGTCTTTCAGTTCGGCCACCAGGGTTTCGCCGGACAGGGTGATTTCGTCGAGGCCATCTTCGCCGTGCACGATCATCACATGGCGACTGCCCAGCATTTTCAGTACCCGCGCCTGAATGCCGACGAGGTCGGGATGGAATACGCCCATTACCTGATTGGGTGCTGCGGCCGGATTGGTCAGCGGGCCAAGAATGTTGAAAATGGTGCGTACCGCCAGTTCGCGGCGAATCGGCGCAACATGCTTCATGGCGCTGTGATGATTGGGCGCAAACATGAAGCCGACACCGATTTCGTCGATACAGCGGCCAACCTGTTCTGCACTCAGGTTCAGGTTGACGCCGAGTGCCTCGAGTACATCGGCGCTGCCGGAGCTGGATGACACCGAGCGGCCGCCGTGCTTGGCGACCTTCACGCCGGCTGCGGCGGAAACAAAGGCTGCAGTGGTCGAGATGTTGAAGGTGTGACTCTTGTCGCCGCCAGTGCCGCAGGTGTCTACCAGGCTGCTGGTGTCACCCGAGACGGGGACGGCGGTGGCAAATTCGCGCATCACGGTGGCGGCGGCGGCGATCTCCGACACGCTTTCGGTTTTGACGCGCAGGCCGACCAAAATGGCCGAGATCAGCGGTGGCGACACTTCGCCACGCATGATCTGGCGCATCAGATCCAGCATTTCGTCGTAAAACAATTCGTTATTGTCGATCAGGCGATTCAGGGCGGCCTGTGGTGTGATCATGCATTTCTCCGTAACGGGGAAGGGCGGTTAATCAGGCAAATTCCTTGAGGAAGTTTTCCAGCATGCGATGGCCGTGTTCGGTCAGGATGGATTCCGGGTGGAACTGTACGCCTTCGATTGGCAGGGTCTTGTGACGCACGCCCATGATTTCACCATCTTCGGTCCACGCGGTGATTTCGAGGCAGTCAGGCAGGGTTTCGCGCTCGATCACCAGCGAGTGGTAGCGGGTGCAAGTGACCGGGTTTGGCAGGTCGCGGAACATGCCGATGTTGTGATGTGATACTGGCGATACCTTGCCATGCATCAGCTGTTTGGCATGGATGATCTTGCCGCCAAACGCCTGTCCGATGCTTTGATGCCCCAAGCAAACACCCATGATGGGTAGCTTGCCGGCGAAGTGATGAATGGCAGGTACCGAGATGCCAGCTTCGTTTGGTGTGCAGGGGCCGGGGGAAAGCACAAGATACTTGGGAGCCAGTGCCTCGATTTCAGCCAGGCTGATTTCGTCATTACGGAATACCTTTACCTCTTGGCCAAGCTCGCCAAAATATTGGACGAGATTGTAGGTAAAAGAGTCGTAATTATCGATCATTAATAGCATTTTTTGCGTAATCCTTTGATTTTAAAGGGTATCTTTTGCAAAATCCTGTATTGATACCCCCTAATATACCCCCTTTTTTCTTTGCTGGAGGTGGGTACTAGGACAATGCGCAGATGACTATAGATAATGAGTGACATAATAACCGATTCATCAGGCTCCAGAGGAGTGCATGTGCATGTGCATCGCAATCGAATTCGCTGGCCAACGCATCTCTTGGTCAAATGATGAAGTTCGCCTGCCGGTACTTCGCAGGGATGGGGGTATCGAGTGGATACCCTGGGGCTTGCCATACCCCCAAAAGCACGAGGCAAAAATTCCGGCTGGTGGATGGGCTCGACTTGAGTCGATCCAGGCGGGTAAGTGGAAGAAGTACGGTGTACATCCCGTCAAAATCCCGGCAGAGCGTTTTGCCGAGAGAGACTCTTCAGGTAACGAGCATTGGTTTCAAATGGGGGAGGGCGTCTTTATTCAAGGCGCGCTGATCAGATTGGCAAACCAGCATCAGATCGCAGAGCGTGGAGCGTGGCGATTCCACGTTTATGTCGTTACCCAGCCACCGACACCTGATATAGCTGTAGTCCACGACAGAATGCCAAGAATAGTTGTGGAAAAAAATATCGGATGAATACGTAATGATGACAGAGGGGTAGGGAGGAATGACCAAGGCTGAACGTTTAAGTGTCGAGTCTGAGGCAAGATCTGCTGTATCAGCAGTATTCCAGTGCTCGCCAACCTCGGAGAGGGTCAGATTCCCTAACATGGGTCCGACTCATGAGTTTGACATTTATGCTCCTGGCCGTCTTATTGGTGGCGTGAGTACCAGTCCCCTTAAGACTTCGGGTGGGAGCAACAACACTGGTGGTTTTGATCGAGCCTGTTCGGAATTATTGTGGTTGTCCCTATGGCCAGGCACTGAGCAGCGGATTCATGTTTTAGCTGATAAGCCAATGGCCGAGAAGCTGGTCTCGCGTTATAAGGGTGCAATCTTTCCTCACCGGATTGACATCTATCATTTCGATACCAATCAAAAGTCCCTGAAACATATTGGGGCTCTTCATAGCGAAGAGCAGTCTACCTAACTCCACCAAGGCCACGGTAGTCCGATCATCTCGACGCCCAGCAAGGTCTCCTCCGGGTCAAACTGAAAAACCAGCAGCAACAACCAGGGCATCAATAAGGCCGCTGCTGGTTTTCTTCCCTTGGGTCGCCATGCCAGGGCAATCGTCACCAAAGGCCACAACATCAAGCCGGCCAGTACCCACCAGGGTGCGACACGATAAGCATCAAACATCACATCTGGCAGCCACAACAGTAACTCACCTGCGTCATTCATATTGCATTACCTGCGCGTTTATCTAATATGAATATATATGACCGTCGCACGCTTTCAAGATCGCCACGCATATATGCATGACAACTACCCCGGAACGCCATTCCACAACAATTTGTTATATTGCCCCCAGTCAGGCGCCGCGCGCGCCAGGCAAAAAGATTCAGCCCCGCACCGGCAACGGTAGCGGGGCTTCTCGACGCTAAAGCACAAATTTATAGGCACAGGTGCAATATGCAGGTAAGCAAGGCTATACCAGTGAACCGCCGGCCACCTTGAACGCGGCCAATAGATGATCGAGGCTATGCTCATTCTGTCCATAACCTGCACCTGGTAACGATGCCCAACGGCTACGGCATTTGTGAATCGCGACAGTGATATCGCCTTGCCGTATATCGCCTAAGGCTCGGCATTCTCGAATGAGTTGCAGGGCGATGCGATCCTGATTTGCGGGACTGAAGCTTGAGAGACCCAGCTCCCGTCGGTAGTGGTCGTAGTATCGTGCGAGAATTTGATAACGACCGGCAGCAGTACTTTTGATACCGAGATTGGGTAGATTGATAACGCGTCGCGGATGATCCGTATAGCAGTCAAACAGAATGGGCTTGAAAGCAGTGCTACCAACAATGACGTTGTAGCCGTTGTCGCTTGAAGACAGCAATGGAGTGCCCAGCTCGGAGATTGCGATCATGTCCAGAAACGCCAGCACGTTTTTGCCGCCAGCTTCTTGTTCGGAAATGCGTGGCATGTTAACTCCCTCCTATGTTTTGCGCCCGGCGCTTGAGCCATGCCTCAATGAACTGCGCACCTAGAATGCCCAATGCACTCCCCATTCCTACCAGTGCGGGCAGGGGGAGGTTAGGGAACTGGGCCAGCGCTACGCCTGCGATCATGCTGGTACCACTTCCCAAGATCGCTCGGCCGATGATCAGTCGCGGTGTCAGGACCTCCGAACTGGTTAGCAGTTTGCCAATACCGATTACCGCACCAATGACCAGCAAATACAGCAAGCCTTTCTCATGCTCTTGCATGTTTCCCTCTCTGAAATGAAATGCCGCTTAGCGGCGTGAAAGATCACCGGCAAATGCTGGCGGTCCGAAGCGGTTTACAGCACAGGTATACAGACGCCACCATCGCCAGCCATCTGCTTGCAGCAATTCGGCAAATATCGCCACGCTGGCGGCTTTGCTGATCGGGATTTCTGCGCGAAACTGACAAAGTGAGTCATGCACGAGGCTCGCTCGACCGGTTTGCGGCCAACCATCTGCCAGCGTCGGTCCATCAGGCGTGCCCAGCCAGGTTCCAATAACAGGTAGGCGTACTGCGGGGCTGCAGCCATCCCAGGCATATCCCGCCTGAATCGTGATCAGCCCGTGCTCAATACGCACCCAGTCGTTATAAAAAGTAATCCCCGCAAGAAGCGGGGATCGGTAGGTAAAGTCGGCAGTGAGCCGATAGCGCCATGGCGGCGTGGCCGCAGCGATCATGCTGGTACCTCCGGCCAACCTTCAGCGGCGTTGATTGTGTGCAGCTGGTCGCTGGTCGCTGCCGAGATCTGATCTTCGAGAGCTTGCCGGCGGCCGATAATTGCACCTGATAATTGCGCATAGGCGTGAGCCTTTTCCAGCACGCGGCCAGCTAGTAGCAACAGCGGTACATCGCGAGCCGAGGCAATGGCTGTCAGTAGTGGCGAAGTAGCGTGGGGGTCACGTTGCAATCGCTCGGCCTCCACGACTTGTGCTGGCCAGCTCTGAATCTCGCCTTGAGGGTACTGTGCCGAAAGTGACTGAAGGAGTGTGGAAGCTCGGGCATTAGTCAGTGTCAGCAACTGATGGCGATATGCGGCACTATCGGGTACCGGTGCAAACCACTCATCGCCGGTACATTGCCAGCCAATACTGACATGAAGTGGCGCAAGAATGAAACCATCTTCAGGGTACGGCTGCTGTTGCACCACAATATTGTTTGCCAGCAGTACCCATTTCTCTTGCTGCAACTCAGTAAAAATCGGATCGCTCATGATAACTTCCTGATGGTGATGTTGGCGTAAACCTCGTTGGTAGAGGGAATTGAGTAGGGCAGCCCACCATTACCATAGCCGCCCCCCGCATAATGCTCGAGACGGATTACGCTGTTAGCTGTGAGAGTGAATACTCCTACCATCGTCGAAATTTGCACATTCATCCAAGGCAGCATTACCCCATTGCATAACACGGCGGCAGCGGTCTGGTTGAAAAGCCGTGTTAGCCACTTCGTACTACCAGATCCACTACTCTCCAAAGCATATGAGGCGGATATTTCGTAAGTCCCTGCCGGTAGCGTAATCAGTCCAGCGGACAATGAGGCACCGGCAATTCTGTTGAGTTTCACTGTGTTGATGGGGCGGGTTTTCCAGGTGTCACTGGTGAACGCCGTGCCGTTTGTACCACTTGCATACTCTTCAGTGAGGTACATAACGGGCACACCCACCAGCAGAATGCTTTGTAATGCAGCCCCGGCGCTATAGATCAGTCGTGTCTCACCGCCATACAGTGACAGGGTTGCCCCGCCATCGATTGTTTCCGTGCTTGCCGGATCCAGCGCGATGGTTCCAGCCCCCGTATTGCGTACATAGCACCACCATCCGGCCCCCAGCGTGGCCACGGCAGAAAAGCTGAGGGTGAATGTACCGGTGGTGATGTCGATCAGGCGGCCACAATCGGCTGCGGCCAAGGTTGCCGCGGCTGATCGAGGTGAATAGACAATACGGCTCGGGATCGCAGCAATCGCTTGAGCAACGCGGTCCGGAGTCATGATGGCATCGACGACCGTCCCGGCTTCTGCCTCTGCTTGTGTCGCTTCGCGCAGTGATGCCGGTGCCAGTGATACTGTCCAAGCAGCAAATGTACCGGTGCCGATCGAGAGGGATACTGATACTGTCAGTGAGCCGTTTGTGGTGTTGTATGCCGTGACTTGACCGACCATGTACGTTGTCGGTGTAGCTGTGACCGCAATGACAACAAACTGGCCGACTACTAGCGCCTTGCCGGTCTGAATGGTCAGTGTTTTGCTACCGGAGCCCATTGCCAGGCTGGTTGCTGAGGTGGCGTTGGTTCCCGGTGCATTAACTGCAGAAAGGGCGCTCGCTGCGGCCGCATCGCGATGAGTTAGAGCTTGAGATACCGCAGTCGCAATTGCAGATTGTCTGGCTCCGATGTCTGTCATTGTGTCGGACAGCATGGGCAGCAGCCAACGAGTGTGGCCATAGTTATCGCTGCCGCAAAGGTCACGCCCGGTTGGCGATCCGGTATCCGAGTATGTATTGCCGTTAAGAACGACACTTGTCATCAGGCAATCCTTTCTATGATGGTGAATTGTTTGCCATACCGATCTGTGCCGGCGTGGTTGATCTCTGTGGTCTGTTCGAGCCTGCCAAGGAAGCTGCGGCGGATACGATGCAAGATGTCATCGGTATCCGTTATGTAGTAGAGGTCACCGGATATGCCGAGCGTGCCATCCAGATCAAAAGCACGGCTCATCGCTTCGTCCGTCGTCAAGTGCGAGAGTCGGAAGCTGGCACGTCTGCGCCGAGCCTTTTGCCCAAAGAACTCCAGTCCGGCTTCCGTTTCTTCTACTGCCGTCTTGTCTTGCCACAGCAGCGAGCCCCCCAGATCGACATTGACAACGGGTTGCCAGGCATCCGCTACGAAGAGCATCCCGATCTCGACATAGCCGGCAGCATTGGCGGCATCATCAATCTCGACGCGCATGTAACGGGTGAGCAATAACGATGGCAGCTGCAAGGTAAAGTCACTGGGGTATTGCTGGCGCTCTTCATCCGTCAATTTGCCGTTCCACCAGTTTTCCGAGCGCCATGATTGCATCTGGATATTCCGGACCGGTGGCCAGGCGTCGAGCCAGCCACTGTTGTAGAGATCAGCGCCTCCGGCCGTGCTGCCCATTGTGATGCGTACGCGAGCAGCGATTGAAAAGGAATGGTTCACCAGTGCGATGAACGACACTGCCCGCAATCGTTGCAAGTCAATATCAAAACGGGTGGCGGCAAGTGACAGACTGGCTGATCTGGCTACTTCGCCCAGCGGCCGCGTCAACAGGCAAGTTACGGGTGTTTGCCAGCTGCCACCGGAAACTACGGCGGTTGCGGCGCGATTCGGGTACGCGATACTGATCGTGCCCATTTTTACCCCCAAAGTCGTAAGGTGATTTCGCTATTGCCGTCGTTGCGGGTGATGCCGATGACGCGTAGTAACTTGCCGGCAGCTAGCCCCCATCGTGGCCAGGTCAATTGCACCGTTTGGTTAAGATCGATTGAGGTTGTTTCCGGCATGGCGTCAAGGCGGACTTCGTACAGCTGGCGGCCGGCATACAGAGCCAAGCGCCTTGCTGCTTCAGCTTCGGCGTCGGCTTTCATCTGCAGTGCAGTTGTCACGACATGCTCGGGCGCATCCGGCCACGCGGTCTTACGGCTAGTGTTTTCGCTTACGACCTGCCGATACTCCTGCGTGGTGAACGTTGCCCGGGTGGCACTGCCGGACGCCAGATCTGATGCTGTCTGAATCGTCCAGCAGCGTGCATAGCCCAGTTGCACGCGCCACACCGGCAACCCGCCGTCCTCGTCCTCCGTCGCCTGCAGTGTCACGGACTTGATCTGCCACGATTGCAGCACCACGTCTGGAACGGCTGCAGGGGCCAACAGCTGGGCAAAGCACAGGGTGCCGGTTGCATTAAAAGCTGCGCTGGCACCGATGCTGCCCAGTAAGTCGGCAATCACCTGCAGTGCGGTTTCCTCATCCGTTACATATACGCCGACCGGTGCTGTAATTGTGGTCACGCTAGACGACACGGTGATCCCCATCGCGCTGGCTACTGCTGCTGCCAGCACCCCGGCTTTTGTTTCGGCAGTAGATGAATCGACTGTCAATTCACGAGCGGGGCTGCTGCCAGTGCGAACATAGGTGCCATCGGCTGCGCTGTACACGCGATATTGGCCTGCGCCAGGGGCGGTCGCTTGCAAATCGGACAGCGTGCTGTAAACCGCACCAGCCGTCAGCGCGGCACCACCGTCGTAAACCGCTGTGACAGCGGCGGCCTGATCGCTTACCTGATAGATGAGCTTTGAGGTATTGACCAGCACGGGCCTTATGTTGAGCACCGCTCCGATGACTCGAGGCTTACGCTGGCCCTTGAGGTCATCCAGACCTTCGAGTCCATTAGGCAAAGCGTTATTGCCTGAGTACTGAGCTGGTAGTAGTGGCTTTTGCAGTGCGGCCAACCTGTCAGCCAGTTGCAGCTGAATGGTCTTGTCGTCTGCGGTGATGCGGGTAACTTGCGCTGCGCCTACTTGCATCCACGCCGATGGGTATGGCGTTCCGGGCTCCCCACTGTACAAGCGAACAGTTCGCGGCGCGTAGCCAAGCAGTTCATCAAGTACACCATCCACATTGCTCAAGGTGATGACGCCTCGCCCTGGTGCGACAATTCCGAAAGTGGTTGCCCGGTCGAATAAATCACGACGAAAAACCTGTAGACCCGCGGCCAAACGGCCATCAACAAAAACATTGCCAGGGTTGTCAGTCGGTTTTGTCGTGAAGGGCAGGCCGGATGTATAACGGCGGGTTACCAGCGGCCCCGTCGGCAGCTGATACAGATCAATTTCCGCGACCAGAACAGGCATAAAAAATCCCCGCCACATTGCTGTGACGGGGCCAGTGGGGTTGATTAAATACGCTCAGCGACCGCGCGATCCAGCGATGTCGACAGCTTGCTGCTCTGCGTCAGCTGTACTCGTGCCACGGCCTCCGCTTGCAAGCGACTGGCTGCCGCATCTGCCGCATTTTCGGTGCGCAAGGCAGCCACCTCCGCACGCAATGCTTTTACTTCGGCCACTAGCGCGGCATTGTCTACTCGGCCAAATGCACGCCAGTCGATGGACTGGATCGTGCGGTTTTGCTCTGCAGTCAGTACGCCTTCACCGTAATGCAGCTCAGCGATGTAACCATCCTTGCCAACCTTTTTCAGGCCATCACGGTGACTACCGTCGATCAGCTGACGTTTCAGCCAGGTTTCCGCTGCGGTCTTGTCCGCGCCCGATGCGCCACCGATGAAGTCCTTGATAAAGCGGTCTGTATCGATGTCACCGACACCATACTTGCCGGACTTGATCTGCTGTTCCCAGTAATCTGCACCGGCAACGTCACCTGCAGTGCTACGGCCCAGAATTTGCTCGAACGCCTGATAAACGAGATTGGCTGGCGCTTCATAACCCAGCTTGCCAAACCCAGCCCCGTTGACGGTGCCTGCACTTGGATCGTACTGCAGTCCACCGGAGGTGCTTCCACCGGTAACGGGTGCACCAGTTCCACCGGCCGAACCGCTCTTGGCTGCGTAGTAGGCCTTGACCGCGTCGGCCAGACTTTCAACCTCATCCTTGAGATCGACAATACCGTCAACCATACGCTGCATGGCCGTCAGGGATTGTTGCTCAAGACTGATCTGTGCACGGGCAGATGACTCCGCAGTCAGCAGTGCTGCCTGTACGGTTGCAAAGTCTTCGGCATACGCCGCCGCACTGGCGTTGTAAGCACGAGAGGCTTCGAGATACTGCTGTGCGATACCACTGAGCTTGTCTTGCGCTGACTGGTCACCGGCAAGTGCCTGACTGCGAGTCTCATCAAACAGGCGTTTAGCCTGCTGATATTTTTGCTCGGGTGACAGCGTCGACAATTCCCCCAGCTGCAGGCTGTGGCGCATATCACGCAGACTGTCTGCATAGCTTGCGAGCCGATCGATCAGCGCCGCTTTTGCCGAGGACTCGCGGTCGTAGGCCTGCTCGACGCGACTGCTGTAGTCAGACAAGCCCCTGGCTTGCTCTGTTACGCTGGCAAATGCACCGGCCACGCCCATGAGTTTTGCGAAAGCTTCTGTGCCGGCCTGACCAGTTGCCTGCAAACTGGTTGCGAGTTGTCTGAATTCATCTCGTGAGGCAGGTAATTGCAGATTCACCTTGGACAACTCGGCAGCAATCTCCGACATCACAGCTGCCCGGCGTTCCTCTTCGGGCACGAATGCCGAATAGTAAGCACCCAAGTTGGACGTGAGGTTGTCGACACCACCTGACAGCTCTGCCATCCGTTCCTTTGCCTCCAGCGTCAGTCCCGAAAGGGTTGGGAAGACTGTTGCTAGTTGGCGGAATGCAGTCTCGATCTTGCCGATTGTCTGGACACGATCAAGCGCAGCCTGCAGGCTTTCTTCGCTGGCAGTGGCGACATCGATACTCGATAGAACCTTGGCCAGTGCGATTGGCAGGTCGGACTGCTGCAACGCGGCGACGAGTAGTCGGGATGCTTCTACCTTGACACCTTCTTGTGCTGACGTAACGCCACGATCAAGGACGCTGTAGATCGAGCGGCCATCGGCACCGTATAGCGCGGACTTGACGCGGTCGCCGGCGCTGCCTTGTGGGTCAGAGTCGAACCCCAAGCCGAACTGCAGCCCCTTGGCGCTGCCGCCCAGCGACACGGCCATGCCGATATACTGAGCCTGCAGCTGGCGCACAGTATCGCGCAGCTGGCGGTCTGACTCACCCGGCGTGTAAAACTCATCGCGCTGGCTACCCGTCCAGCCCTCGCCACCGGTTTTCGGTCCACCCTTGCCGCCGAACATATCGTCAACCATGCCGCCGATCTGGCCCCCGATGGCAGCGCCCATCGGCCCGCCAAACCACGCGCCAATAGCCGTGCCGGCGGCGCTACCCCAGCGGCCTTGCTCGACGGCCTTGATGCCGTTGTAGGCTGCCATCACATAGCCAGCGGCCTGCGCATATTGGCCAACGGTGCTGGCTGCTGATTGGCCAGATTGTAGCTGCCCGGCAATATCATTCATGCCAGCTGAACGGTAGGCCTCGGCAGCTGTTGCAACCTCACTAGCACTTAGACCATAGCCGGCACCATAGGCCGACAAACCAGCGCTCCCTGATAGGTTGCCGAACTGGTTGAGTAGACTGCCGATGCCGCCGGCAACATTGCCGCCGAAGCCACTGCCTGACCAGATGGATTGTCCGCCAGTAACTGACTGACCATTGAATGCCTGGTTGATCGCGTTGCTTACCGGCTTGGTTACAAACTCGACAACCGGACGCAATACCATCGTCTTGAAAGAGGCTTCAAGCATATCGGCAAAGTTATCGGCGAAGTCTTTGCCGTTATCAAAGCCGCGCATCAAGCCATCGGTCAGGGATTGACTGATCTGGTCAGAAGTTTTCTGCCAGTTCTCAGTGGCTTTCTGCACTGCCTCGGCAGCTGCATCACGCATATCCTTGCCGCGCTGCAGGTCAGCCAGCTTGCGGCGCTCAGCAATTTCTCGCTCGATCTGCTCGATGACGCCCTGGCGGGCCTCGCCGGACTTTTCAAGCGCCAGGCGCTCTTCAGCTTTTGCCAGCAGATAGTCTTGCACGCCCGCCGCCGACAGGCCGTAGGTGTCAGCCTCTTGCTGCAGGGCTTTGACTTGGTCTGCGACACGCTGGTACGCCTGGTAAGCAGCATCAGTCGCTTCTTGCTGGCGGCGAGTATCTGCTGCTGCAAGCTCTTTGGCGGAGGCGGCCATGTCCGCAAACAGCTTTTGCTGCACCTTGAATGCATCAACTTCTTTGGCCAAGCCAATGAGGGTGGATTTCTGACCCTCAGACAGCCGCTTGTAGCGCTTGTCGGTCAGATCCATGCGGACCTTCTCGGCAACCGTCAGCTCTTGCTCTGTCATCAGCTGCTTGCGCAGGCTGCGTTCCATGTCGCCATAAGCATCGACAGCTTGTTCTGCCAGGCGGACGCCACGGTTATTTTGTTTTTCAGCAAAACGTTTGCGGATGTCAGTCAGGATTTTATCCTGATTAGCAGCGCTGACTGGATTGCCGGCCGCCGCCGCTGCGGCGAAGTCGCGGCCAGCTTTGGCCAGCGCCTTTTGCATCTTTTCGCTTTTGCTGGCGGCGCTATCCAGTGCTTTTTCTATAGCGATGGCAGCCGCCACACCGTCCTTGCGCACCTGCTCACGCTCGGCTTTACGCGCTTCATCTGTCGCGAGGCGGCGCTGATCGGAAGCGAGCGCTTCGCGTTGCACCTTGAGCGCCTCGATTTGCGAGCGATAGACCACGGCGCGGGATGGCGACTCGCCCAGACTGGCAATCTGGGCATCCAGCTTGGCGATCTGCTGGCCTATCGTCTGCTGGCGGCCAATACTCAGCATCGCGTCCAGCGCTTCCTTGGTCGCGCCGGCGATGGCATTCCAGCCACGCTCGATGGTGCCGAGATTGCCGGCCATTTCGGCAGTGCGCTTGGCCAGCAGGTCTGCATACGACTGCTGGGCCAGCTCTGCCGCTGCCGTCTTGTTGCCTTGCTCTTCCAGCGCGTTGATCTGCTCGTACAGGCCGGCAGTCAAAAAGCGCATTTCTTTATCAAGCCGCACGACGGCATCAGTCGGGTCTTCCGCCAATGCGGCGAAGTTCTTGGCCAGATCTTCGATGGCGACGCCACTGACTTTGCTGTAACCCACTACGGACAGCGCGAACGACTCAAGATTCTGGCCGGCCACAGCACCGGTGCTGGCCAGCGCGGCCAAGGTTTCGGCGGCCTTGGACTGGGTGCCGCTGACCTCGTCCATGCGCGCCGCCATATCGGCCATGGCATCCCCGGTGACGCCGGCCGCGCCATTGGTCGTAATCAGCGCCTCGTTATAGGCGCGCATTTCGCGGGCACCGGCTTCATGCGCCAGCACCAGCGCCCCGACCGCAGCGGCTGTCAGGGTAAACGGATTGATCAGCCCCAGCACATACTGGCCCATGGCGCGGGCAGCGGGGCCGATACCGCCGAACTGGTCTTTCAGCTGGCCACCCTGCTGGATCAGCACAAGCATCGGGTCTTGCCCCGAGGCCAGACTGGTGGCGATGTCAGTAAACTGCGCCGGCAGGGTGCGCATAGCCGCAGCCATTTCACCGGACGTCTGCCCGACTTGCTGCTGCCGGGCACTGACGGACTCGAGCTGGTCGAGATAGGGCTTGATCCGCGCCGGATCAATGCCGCGCTGCTGTGCCAGTGCCTCGTAATAACTGCTGGTTGCCTTGCCGCCAGCCTCCAGCATGGCAATCTGTCGCTGGATCGAGGTGACAATGCTGCGTGTGGCGGCATCAATCTTGCGGCCGGCCCCCTCGGCATCCGAGCCCAGCTTGGGCAGCGTGTTGCCAGTGCCAGCCTGGCGGCCTGCATCGCCCAGATCCTCGACACTACGCTTGGCGCGGCCGGTCGAGGACACGACTCGCGCCGATGCCGACTCGGCACCGGCACCGATCTGGCTGATACCGGCCGACGCTTCGGCACCAGCCTGGCGGCCAGCCGTGCCCAGCTCGGTCAGCGCGCCTTCGACCTTGGCAATCGTGGCATCAACGCCATCGGCGCGAGCATCAATCTCGATGACACCCTTGGCAATTGCACCGCCTGCAGTCGACTCGGACATAGCTCACCTCATGGCAAAAAAATACCCCGCGCAAGGCGGGGCATGTGTAAACGGAATTCGCGACGATCAGGGCTTGACGCCGTGCACCTCTTCGTAACGGCGCTCCATGGCTTCGCACGCCTCAGCGACAAAAGCACCCGTCGCGGCGCTATTGGACTTGCGCGACTGCTCTTGCCAGCACAGATCGATAGCGGCGCGATCTTGCGAGCGCTTTTGCGCGGTAGGATCGCCCGACACTTTGAATGTGAACAACAGGAAGCCACCGGCCAAAGCCAGCGACAACCAAAGCAAGGGCCGCTTTTTCTTGGGCGGCGGGCGACGCCAGCCGCACTTCGGGCAGCAGGCGGCCGAACTGGACACCGGGCCGGCGCACTCGGGGCAGTCAAACAAAGCCATAACGATTTGGTCCCTGGTAATTAAATACGCCAGCATACAGCATGACAAATCACTCGCGCGACTCCGCCATGACCTCAAGCGCTTCGCGCTCCATGATCTGGATATCGCCTTCCAGCTGGTCGTACTCAGCCGGCGACAGCGGCAGGCGGTCCATCATGCGGTACAGTACGTTGTAATCCAGACCGGTGGCACCCCCCATGGCAATGCGCCACTGGGTGGACAGCCGCAAAAAGAGCTGCACGGCCGGCCAAACATCCGGCCAGACTTCGACATACTCGTCATCGTAATCGGCCGCCGTCAGACCGAAGGCGGCCAGCTGCGCGGCATCCGGCGAGCGCTCGTAAAGGGCGCGCGCCGCCGCCATCAGTTTTTTGTGCGATGGCCCGCCAGGCTGGTCAGATAGCACTGCCAGATCGCAATGGCAGCATGATGGTAGTTTTGCGTCAGCGTCTTGATGTGCTTGGTCTCGAACGGCTCGTCCAGATCCCAGCCGATTGCCACGGCCTGCACCAGCGCGACATCATCCATATCCTTGACTTCGTCACGCACCAGCGATTCCTTTTCATCGCGGGTGCGATGCTTGAAGGTCACCTCGATCTGGGCAACCTCACCACCCGGCACCGGAATCTCAACGGTTTCGGTAAATGTCGGGTCTACTGCCAGTTTGAGCTTGGCCATGCTTTATCCTTCCG
Source organism: Vogesella lacus (assembly GCF_979366295.1). Taxonomy (NCBI): domain Bacteria; kingdom Pseudomonadati; phylum Pseudomonadota; class Betaproteobacteria; order Neisseriales; family Chromobacteriaceae; genus Vogesella; species Vogesella lacus. The sequence continues at coordinate 93,571 of NZ_CEETQT010000010.1, read as the reverse complement.
ATGGGAGCAGCCCCGCGCAGGGCGGGGCTTCAGGTTGATCAGTAACGAGTTGGGTCGCCAGCGATGGCTACATCCAGCTTGTTGGCCATCACGTTTCCCTTTTCCACCGTGGGAATGCCGGAGAAGCTCACATAGCCAAAGAAGTAGATTTTTGCGCCACTTTTCAGCACGAGGCGGAACGGTAGCTGGCCACCTTTCAATGCTGCTGCTTTCAGCTGAGCGTAATGCGGCAGACTGTTGTCATCAGCGATGCTGACCGAGGCGGCCAGTGCACTGTAGCCGGATGGCAGCTGGAGTTTGCGTGAGGCATCCAGCAAGTCGACCTCAGTGTTTTCGCTTTCACCGCCGGTAAGCGAGAACGCCAGAACGTTAGGCACGCGCGCCCAAGCGGTTACTGGGGTAGCTGTACCTGCGCCCTGGCCGGCCGGAAACAGTACTGTGTCGGTCGTATTCGTCGCGGCCAGCTTGAAATTGTCAGCGGCGGGGGCGGTGCCGACCTCATAGATGGAACCATCGATCAGATCCCAACCACTAGACATGATGACGGCACTGCCGGCGGTAAAGCCGTGGGCGAGGGCGTTGACTACGCCTTCTGTGGCGTTCGAGATAGCCGTTACCGTTTTGGCCGCCCCCAGCGTGCCCAGCTCAAAGCGTGCGCCATCTGGCAATTTGATAGCCATTGTTTTTTCCTTTCAGAAATGAAGAAAGCCGCTCGAAGGCGGCTTGTCAGGCGATGACCGGCAGGTCATCCAGTAATAAGGTCAGCTTGTGATCGGCAATGCTGCCGGGTGACCAGCCACCATCACTCATCTGAGGTATCAGTGCGGTGAAGTATCTTCGACTGCCATCCGGCTCCTCGAGGCAATAGGCGCGAGCAGGCTGCAGCCAGCCCGTGCGCAACACCGCCTGTCCGGCATCCTGCGTGCGCACCAGCTCGAGCTGGATTTCGCTGGCCTGCATTTCGCCATAGCGCACAATCGGATAACTGCGGCCGGCTACCGGCGCGACGAGTGGCTGGCACTGCCAGGGCATGTCTCCGACAGTGCGAATGCCGGCCACGCGCAGCCAGTCCAATGCAGCAAATGTGGCAGGTGTGCGATCGGATGGCGTCTGGGTGCTGATATAAAGCCGTGTTCTACGTGTCGATTTCACTCGCGTACTCCCAGATAGATATCTTGCTGGCAGCCATAAAGCGGCGTTACCGGCTCATGCATGGCTACCATGCCACCAGCCAATTCGGCACCGAGTGCATCCGTAGCGGCTCTGATCAGTTGCCTGTGTTTGGCATTGGCTTCCAGCCTGCTCGCGGCCCAAGTAATGATCTGTATGCGAGGGCATTCAGTACTGCCGGCGCCTTCAAGCGTGGCAATTGCTCGGCCGCCGACTTGTTGCCATGTGGCATAAGGTAAGCTGGCGTCAGCAGGGGCAGTGTCGGGATAAAGTTGTTCTGCAATCAGCGGAGAGAGTACTGCGACCATGTCTGCTTCACTCATTAGTCCTCCCCCCGTACTCTGGCGGCTATCCGTTTCAAACCAGCCTGTAGTGCGTCATCGATTTTTGCTTCATAGGCAGGGCGAAGATAAGGCTTGGCTGGTACCCAGACTGGCTTGGCAAGTGCACCTGGCTGATCGTAGATAGCCGGGTCAATCACGCCGGGTATTTTGTTCTTTGCATGGGGTTTGGATTTGGCTTTCATGGGACGGCCGTTGACGATTTTGTTGTAACGCCAGTGGCCGAATTCGATGTGATGCCAGTGTTTTGCCGTCTTTTTGTTCACACCAACGTGGTACACCTGACTGCCAACTGAGGACGCACGATCCCAATAGCGGTAGATGGATTGCTTGAGGCGCCCTGACTGCTCGGGTACACGCTGGATGATTTCATCCTGAAGCACTCGGGCCGCGGCCGCGGCTCCAGAGCGTAGATAGTCGCTTTGCAGTTCAGCAGCGAAATCGTGCAACGCCCCACGGAGTGCAGCGGTATCCAGTTGGATTGAAAGATGGTTGGCCATCCTTACTCCTTCGCTTCGGTTACGGCCAGATCGATAAACTCGCCACCGCTGACAGGCAGTATTGCCTTGATGTTGTAGGTCGATCCCTGGAATCGCACACGCATGGCAGTGGTTACTGTTCGCGCACGGATACGGATACTGCCAGTAGCCTCCGACGTTTCCTTGTCTGCCCGCACAAACTCGCGACCGCTGATGAAGCGCACATCTGCCCAGACGGTCGCATGGTCGATCCAGGTCTTAATGGGCTGGCCCATGCCATCACGGCCGTTGGGCGTGTAGGCTTGCAGATTGATCTGTTTGTTCAGTGTCATCGCTATCCCCACGTGCGCAATGGATCAAGCAACCGATCCAGAAATGGCGACACCGTCAGCGCGCGCTCGTTGGCCGCCTCGGGGTGGTTAATCCAGTAGCTGGTCTGGGCGACGATCCACTGTTTCACAGACTTGGGTAGGACTGTGCCGTAGCCAGCGCGATAGATCACCCTTACGCGCGTGCCGGCCTTGGCCGCCAGCGCGGGCGCTGGTTCGTTCGTTCGCGCCAGCACGACCTTACCGTCCATGCTTAACAGCGGTTCGTAAATGTTGGCCGCAGCCGGTACCCAGCCGGCTCCGTCGTGGTATTCGATGCTGGTCAGTTCAATGAACGGCGAGGCTTTCAGAGTGACCTCCCGATCCCAGTCATCGAGCTCGGCACGCCACATCTGTGGCATCAGGCAGCGTTCGGTTTCGTGCTCAGCCTGTTCGCGCGCGGCAGTGATGTACATCGGGATCAGGAGGTCAAAAGCAGTGATGTCCGCATCGATGCGGGCGCTGACCTTCACTTCGGCCAGCGTCACCGGTTCGGCAGTCGGCGCCGTCAGCAGAGTGTCGGTCAGCTTCATGTTCAACCCTCGTATTGCCTGGTCTTACCGCCGTTTTCCCGTGCCAACTCGATAGCCGCGGGGTGCAGATCCAAAGCGCTGGCATGGCTGTTGGCCAACGCTTCCGGAAGCTCGACAATGATGTCGTCCGGCCGGTAACGGGTTTCCCCGATGGTGATAGCTGCCAATACCCGTGCCGTTACCAATGCGAACTGCTCAGTGGAGGTTGTTTCGGATTTGATGGACTGTACTTCCGGATCGCCGGTGCCTGCTGGCCCTTCGGTAGCTGTCGGATTGGTCTCGGCAGGTACAGACTGCGCTTCGTCTGCTGGCGTCTCGTTGATCTTGTTTGTTTTCGGGGGCATGGTGTGCTCCATGAAAATGCCCGGCCAGTGCCGGGCTACGGGGTTGTCACCTTAAGTGGCACTGTTCTGATAGGCCTTTACTGCGCCGCCAACGTCCAGCAGATTGCCACCGGAGCGCATGAAGGCCACAAACCCTACCTGACCTTTGAGGGTGTATTTGGAGTCGGTCATGCGGTACAGAGTGAGGTCCATCACATCGCGGATCAGATACTTGCTGAAGTCACCGAACAGGATCGACTTCTTGCCAGCCCCCATCGGGTCCATGTTCTGGTTGATGTTGATGGTGCGGCCAAGCAAGCGATCCGGTGCGCCACCGGGATTGCCTTGCTCATAACCAGGCACGAAGATCGGGCGGCCTTTGTCGTCCTTGATCTTGCGAACCACTTTCAGGGTATCGTCGTGCATCATCAGGCCGCAGCCAGGACGATAGATCGGGTCGACGCTATGTTCCAGATCGACCAGATCGTCATAGCTAACCGTGGTGGTTTGGCCTGTCGCAGCGGCTTTGCCCACGCCTGCTGCGGTCACCAGACCACGAGGTTGGCTCACACCGGTACCCAGCGTCTGGTGACGGTTCTGAATGCGCCACAGGCGCAGTTTCAGCAGGTTCTGGATGTAGGCTTCGATATCGATCATCGAGTCCTGCAGCAACTGGAACGGCAGGGCAATCGATTTGGACGAATACATGTACACACTCATGTTCGCCTGTCCGAAACTGGTGTCCTGCTCGGATGTTTCAGTGTTCTCGTTGATGATTTCACCTTCTTCCTGCGTCGCATCAGCAGTTGGGAACAACATCTGTGCACCGGTGCCGGTGCGGATGTAACTGGCGACTGCGCGGACACCACCCATCTGGTGCATGGCCTCAAGCAGCGTGCGAGAGAACTCAGTTGCTACGGTAAAGCCACCTTCAGTGCTGGTCGTTGTGGACATGGCTTGGCGCATTTCCGGCGTCTGACGCGCAGCAGACGCTTGCAGCTGCGAGGGTGTCAGTGCCGACATGCCGCCAGTCAGCATGGCGCGCAGTGCTGCCGATTCGTCTGATTGACCGCCGTGGCGAGTGGCTTGGTTCAGCGCATGCTCGTGCTCGGCCTGCTCGTCGCCAGCGATCTGGTTCAGACGGTTTTCACGGGCGATATCGTTGTCGATGGCCTCGATCTCGACAAGGATGGCATCGAGTTTTTCGCCCTCTGCGGCCGGCATGCGCTGATCTGCCGGGTACTTGTTGTTCAGGTCTTGCGCCTCGCGGGCTTTCGCGTCACGGCGCGCGCGCAGTTGAGCCAGTTTGCTCATGGGGTTTCCTTTCGTGGCATAAAAAAAGCCACCCGGGCAGGGTGGCTGTGTACTGGGCGCGAGGCGCGCGTCAGAGTCGGGAGTGCAGGGCGAGGCGTTGCAGTTGCCGCGCCCTGTGTGCTTCTGGCAGATAGATGGTTTGTTCTGTCGGCTCAGCCGGTTCCTGCGGTGCCGGATTGGTGCCGGCAGCTGCTGCTGGGGCATTACGGTAAGCGCTCAGCACCCAGTCGCGGCCAGCCTTGGCTGAAGCCTTCACTGCCGGCAGCACTTCGTCGATAAAACCAGCGGCAAGCGCATCGTCAGCGTTGAACCAGGTCTCCTGATTACACCACTCGATGATCTGATCGCGCGGCTGGCCGGTGCGGCCAACATAGCGGTCGTACATCGAGTTATCGCAGTTGCGCAGCAGCGCGACGACCTTCTCCAGATCGTCGGCGTTGCCAATTGCCAGTGTCCAGGTGTTGTGGATCATGTACTTGGATCCGGCCGTGGCCACCACGCGATCGCAGGCGCAGGCCAGGCTGGTGGCGGCGCTGGCTGCATAGCCTTCGATCTGCATGGTGATCTGCGCTGGATGCTCGCGAAAAGCTTGGCTGATGGCTTCTGCCGCGAAGACGTCACCGCCGGGGCAGTTGGTGTACACCGTGATTTCATCTGCCTTCAGGGCACGCAGCGCTGGTACCAGGTCTTGCGGGCAGACACCGCCCCACCATTCTGCCGTGACACGGTCGCCCACAATAGGGTCATACAGGTAGAGAGCGGCTTGGCCATCTTCCTGCGTGATCTTGCTCTGTATCGGTTCGAACGGTTTACGGTTCTGTGCCAGTAGCTGCAGTAGTCGGTTGCGCATCGGCACCTCCATTGGTTATCAGGTTGTCGTTCTCGGGCATGTTCTCGCGCTGCCGGATCTCGTTGGCATCCATGAATGGCTGTTCGCCGGCGCGGCCCAAGGCGATGCGATAGGCTTCGAAGCGGGTTTTCAGGTCGGCACGTTCCAGTGCGGCCACGATGTGCTCCACAAAGTAGCGCTCACGCATTGGCCACAGCTTGCGGTTCAGCTCTTGCGCAATGGGGGTCAGGTGTCGTTGCAGGGTGTAGCGAACAAAACCAATGCCTTGGCTTTCGATGCCGGCACCCCAGCTGGTGGTTTTTTCAGTATGGCCAACCATGCTAGGTGGCACCCCCAGAATCCGGCAGACTTCCTCTACCGTGAACAGTCGGGTGGCAAGAATTTCCGCATCCTTACTGTTAACCGATAGCTGCGCTGGCGTCAGGCCGCCATCCAGAATCAACGGTCCGCGGCCACCGTTCTGCAGGCGGCTAATCAGGCTGGCCTTGAGCAGGTCGAGCTGGTCCTTTTTCAGTTTCTGCTCGGTCTTCAGTGCATAGTCGAACTGCGCACCCTCGGAGAAGAAGCGGCCAGTGAAGCGTTGGCCTGCTAGCGCAGTACCGACGGCTTCACGCGCAGCATAGGTAATAGGGCTGGGGCTGAGCAGACCGTCAAATCCCATGCTGGGCAGGTGGATGATGTCCGAACTGTCCAGCGTCTGTATTTGCTCACCAGGCGGGGCTACGCGGTACAGCACGCGGCCGTTGTGCTTGAAAGGCTGCACGCTGTGCGGGTGCAGAGGCTCCCAGCCTATAACCCGGCTGCTGGCCGGATTGGGCCTGATCAGCCGAGCAAAGCCGTCGCCGTAGAACAGCTTGGCGCTGATCATGTATTCCCAGGCAGCGTACGAAGTCCAGTTCTCGCAGGCCTGTTCATTGAACATGTACCAGTAGGGATGGTCTGCCTTGTCTGGTCCGCGGTCACCGCGCTCGTAAATGCCTAGGGGCAGGGAAGCAATGGCCCCAGCGATCAGCGATACGCAGCCGTAGACAGCAGACACGCGCATCGCGGTCTCTTTGGTTACCGACTCGCCGGCGCTGCTACGGGCGCTGGCACCCAGCAGGTTAGCCAGCTCGCCAAAGCCCAAGCTTGAGGATTCGACCGTGTTTTCGCCCAGCGCCACCAGGCCGGCGCGTTCTGCCGCACCCTCGCGGGAAGCGATCCAGTCCGCCAGCACGCGAGAGCCGTACTCGCCGGTGCTTACTGTGATGGTTGCTGTATTCATAGTGTGTAGATACTTGGTCCATTACGTGCTTCAGGATTGAGTGCCATCAGCTGCACCGCGTTGAAGAGAGCCATCAGTGGGTCAATCTTGGCTGTTCCACTTGCCTGCTTGGTGATCAGGATGGCGTTGCCTTTCGGTTCTACCCGGGCGTTGCCGACACACCATGACATCATCGGGCTGGCATCGTGCACCAGCACTCCTTCGGCCAGCTTACGTTCGGTGGTTTTGATGGCACCGCCCAGCTTCCAGCCTTGGCTGATGCCAATGACTTTCTCTTGTGGCACTTCGGCACCGACCAAGGCATCGAGGATGGTGCCGACGCCGACCGGATCGAGCCCTGCCTTATCAAGCAGGTCGTACTGTTCAATCTGAGCTATGTAGCCGGCCAGCTCTTCCACGTCCTCACCGATGCGATTTACCAGCGTGAGATGACCATCGCGGGCGAAGTCGCGCAGTGCGGGGGCAATTTCCTTGCGGCGCTCCAGTACGGATGGATGCGCCCATGCGTGCATCCATCCGAGCCATTCGCCGCTTTCCGCATCGCGGCCAACAACGGCCAGACCCAGCAAGTCATCCAGACCGCCTCCGTCGATGCCGGCAGTGATGACCTCGCTGCGCTTGATGATCTGCTCCAGCGTCAGACCTCGTCGGCCTTGTTGTAGCCAGAAGTCGGCACCGGCCCAGCGGTCAATCCGCAAGGCGAGTCCGATTTCTACGTTGAGGTGCTTGGCCAGAATCTGCTGAAATGTGCCATCAGTCTTGTGTTGATTCTTGCGCAGCTGATCGGACAGCCATTCACTGCTAACCGATCGGCCCAGGTTAGGGTTGGTGATGTGGAAGTTCTCGGGCAGTAGGTAGCCCTTGTCCTTCAGGATCTGTTCGGGGAACTCATAAAGCACACCGAGCGATCGCGGGTCATGAATTTTGCCGTCCCGCACGTCGCGGAAGTAATGCAGCTTGTCGCGGAATACACCGGCAGGCGGCTCGTCGCTTTGCGTGGTGAGGTAAATCACCCAGCCTTCTTCGCGGGAGATCTGGCCACCCAAGGCCTCGATAAACATGGCTTCGGCGCCGGACTTCTTGCCAAACAGCCAGTGCTCGTCCACCAAGATACGACCGGACTTTTTGCCTGAAACCGTATCAGTGTCAGCCGCCACAACTTTCATGCTTGCTCGTGTCACCCTGTGGGTAATGGTGCGCAGATGATCCTGAACATGGAAGAGGGCGGAGAGCTCTTCGTCCGCTCGAACCATGCCAGCTGCCGGCTTGAAGCTGTTGTCGGCAACCTCCTTGGTCGGTGCCAGGATCAGGTGCTCTTCGTCAGTGCGCCAACACAGGATGACCGCTGTCAGCATGATGCCGGCGGCGATGGTGGATTTGGTGTTCTTCTTGCTAATCAGCAAATAAAACTCACGGATTAGCTGCTTGCCAGTTTCGGTGTCGTACGCGCCAAAGATCGCTGCCACAAAGTCGAATACCCACTCATCGCTGCACTCGCCAAATGTCGGCTGGCCTGGCAAGTCAACGACCTTCAGTGCCTTGAAAATCTCTAGTGCGTAGGCGGCCGAGTCTGTATAGATGGGCGGCGGGATAATGGACTGACGTTTGATCAACCGGTCTGCCCAGTCAGGGCAGGCAGTTGTCCATTCGGGTGCACCCATTACTTACCTCCCACGACTTTCAATGGTGGTGGCGGAGCAGAGAAGCGACCGCTGACTTTGCCTGCCGCCTCCTTGCGCTCATCCTTCTTGCCGCCGTCGCCTTTCTTGACATGGGTGTACTGAACGGCAGCGATAGCCGCTCGGACTTGGATATTGCTAGCGGGGATTTGACCCAGCGCGATTTGCTGCAACAGGGTCAGCATATCGGTATCGCTTGCTACTGGATGTGCTTGGCCATTTGCTGATTTCTTTTCGGCTTTGGGTTTTCTGCCTGCACCGGCGCGAGCCCCGCCAGCATTGGCGCGCGGGCCGCCACTCCTGCCTTTTGCGCCTGCCATTTGCTGATTTCCTAATTGAAAAAGGGAAAAAAATCTGCGCGTGAGAATACGTGCGGTCTAGAGGGGTGGGGTACCCAGACTTTTGATACCCCCCCTCACTCATCAGGTCTGTTGAGCCATGGCAGGAATGCCCCGTGCCAGCCCATGGGGGACCGTTACAGGACGACCTCAACGACTGCTGACGTTCTCCTCGCGTTGCTTCTCGCCGCTATGGCAGGGCACGCATAGCGCCTGCCAGTTGTGCCTGTCCCAGAACAGCCGTTTGTCACCTCGATGAGCAATGACGTGATCGACCACATTGGCCGCAACCACCAGGCCGTGAGCCTCGCAGCGCACGCACAGCGGATGTTCGGACAGATACTGTTTTCGGGCCTTTTGCCAATCGTAGTCATAGCCACGCTGACGAGCAGTCATGCCCTTGGTCCGCCAGCTACCTGCCTGCATGGTAGGTACGCGCTCATCTCGCACCACTTGCAGATTGGGCTTCAGCGTCTTGAGTCGGGGCATGAACCTCAGTCCGTAAAAGTTGGGCGGAAAACGCACAATTTCGCAAATTCTCATGGCATTGCCATATCATATTGGCGGGGGCATGAGGGAGCGATAAAGCATGAGCCAGACCAAGGTTCTAAGATTTGAAGATAACGATGAGGCCTACCAAGCATGGTGCGCGGCAAATCCGAGTGGTTATGTTGTAAACACTAGAAGACGGCCTAGTGATGCTTACAAGGTGCTACACCGAGCAGGCTGTAACACGATCAGGAATGCAACAAATTTCACTACCGGGGATTACATCAAGTTCTGCTCGCTATCTGAAGCTGCGCTATTTCTTGAAATGGGTAAGAGTGAATACGGTCAACCAGGCTTCAGCAAACGTTGTGCATTCTGCTGTAAAGAGAGGGAGTCCGAATTCGATCGTTACAGGCAACAGCTGGACAAACAGGTTCAGCTGTCACGGCATGACTCAGATCAGTCCCGTCTTGATCGTTTGGCGAAAGCTAAAAAAAAGCCAGAACGCAGACTGGTTCTGACTTATGTCTATGATCGTAACCCTGATGTGGTTGCTCAAGTGCTTTATCGTGCAAATGGACATTGTGAGCATTGCAAGCAATCCGCACCGTTCAGGAGAGGATCTGACAACACTCCATATCTGGAAGTGCATCATAAGAAGCCACTATCACAAGGTGGGGACGATACTGTCGACAATGCCGAAGCGTTGTGCCCTAACTGCCATCGGATGAAGCACTTTTCCTGAGTAGGCATAGCTCAACCACCACGCCGTCAATATAACTTACCCTTGGATTTATTGGGTTTGAAGCTGGCTGATTTCATATATGCCGAAAGTGACAGGTATGGTTGTGAATCGATTTGTGTTAGGCCCTCTGCTAGCGACATCCTCATCCAATGCTTGAGCCACGCGCTCAGTCGACGAGCCAGAGCTGAGGGAAGAAAACACCCGCCAGGAGCTCGCCAGCGGCCTGACGCTAAATGAAGCAAACAAGGCCAGTCTGAAGGTCTACATGGAGACCTAGGCACCCGGATCGAAGAATACGACAAGGTGCTGAGAACCTGCTGCCCGGCGCAGGCGCACCGAGCAACTACGGACAGGACAATGCAGGGGTGTTTATGGGAGGGTAGAGTTTGCTTTATCCGGCATGGCAATGCGCTTTAGCACGGCTCTAATTGCTTAATGGCATTTCTGCATTCAGTCTCTAGTAGGCGATAGTAATAGCTGCTCAACTTGCCGTCTCGATTTTTTGCCTCTAGGTTTAATCGCATAGAAACTGTTTCCAGCCAGTCTATCTCGCCTTTGAGTTTGGTATTAAACTCTAGGTGACAGTATCTTGATTTGAATGTATTGGCCATTTTTATGATGTCTTTGTTTTGCAATTTAGACAGGTTGGTTATAAATTCATTAACATCAATGAATTTTAATATTGGAGTGGAGTAGTATTCATTGTTGCTTGAATTGGATAGTTTAATTTTCTCGCTAAAAATTTCTAAATCAGTGGTCATGAGATTGACTAAGTTCAGTGCTTTTTCTGCTAAGTATTTTTCTGCATTTTTTTCTTGAGCTTGTTTAATGTAAGTAACGAGTGAAGCGAACTCTGTAGTTTCATTGCAGCTGTATGCCATGGTGTATGAGCTATTCCCAATTCTCCCAATATTCTCTGCAAGAATGTTATTCTCTGCTAAATGATCTACATATTTTTTGGCATCTTCAACAATGGTTTTCTTGTCAATACTAATTAGCCCTGCATCGGAAAGTAGCAGTTGCATTCCAAAAACGTGCAATACAATACGCACGTCTTGATAACTATGGTTTTGATATAGTTGCATTACCTCTTTAAGCACTGTTTCGAATTCGGTATCGCTCAACTCGGATAGGTGCCACAGGAGCTGCCAGCTTGGAGTGTTATGTTTTTTAAAATATTTACTGCCTTCGATTGCCTTAATTGCACAATCCTCATCAACAATGCCTTTATCAAAAAATAAGTGCCAAAACTCTTCAGATGGAAATAGGTCGATATTGATTTTGTCCTTGTACTTTTCAATTGCATTGTCAATTTCTATATCATTGCTTGTTCTTGTGTCTGTGTTCCCAATGGTTCTGGACATAAATCTAGCCATACTTTGTGATGATATCCCTATGATGTCACTGTGTTTCAATTTCCCCGCTCTTGTCTCAAGGGATAGAAAAAGGTGAGATTCTAGAATGTGGTCAATTATTATTTCATCAAGCTTTTTGCTTTCATTGAGACGCTTGTGTACTCTTTCGAAGTCAAGTAATGACTGCTTCAGGTGCCTAAAGTTATTGTATCCAGCAGATTGATATATTTCCTTTATTTTCTCGAACTTTCTGCAAAGATAATAATGCGATGTGTTGCATGTATTTCTGTCTGTAAAATCAGCTATCGCAGAATCAAAATCGGAAGCAAAGCCAAAGCGCTTGCCAATGACTTTATCTTTTATCTCATTGTATGGTTTATTGTATGTTGATTTTGTGTTTTTTAATTCTTCCTCATTGGCCATGAGAATGCACTTCATGCCTTCGTGCTCAACAAAGTGATTAATATATCCAAGCAGTTTGTCAGCGCTAATTTCACTTCTCTCTAGGTCATCAAATATAAAGATATGCTTGTCGACATCATTGAGATAGTCAGGTAGTTTGATATCAGGGATGCCTACACTGGCTGTGCCATCATCTTTTCCATCACCATCCAGGTCAAATTTGAATGTAGCCTTGAATGATCCTTTAATTATCCTTGCGCCGAGTTGTGTTACTTTATGGGATAATACTGGATGAATGGCTTGAAAAATGGCTTCGTCAATTTCTTTAGTTGATGCTGTCCCGTAAAGTGAAATATAAATTGCTTTAATTTTTCTTTCATGTAATTTTTCATGATACTTTTTTATGAACCATGTTTTTCCTGCTCCCCACGAACCATCAATCATAACGCCGTATTCTGGCGATTTTTCTAGGGCGCAGTAGTAGTCTAGAAACTCTTCTATATGTTTATTTTTTTGTGAAATCATATATTTATATCTCTCTTTTAAGTATTTTGGCCAGAAAACTGGGAAGCAGAAAACGGTGGCAGATCACACAGCCCCGTTTTCGCCTAAATCAAAAGCCGCCCTTGGGCGGCTTTTGATCATCCATATAGTTACGACACTTTTTCGTTAAACATCCGACGATGGTGCGCCAGAAACGCAGCCTGTTCCGGGCTGAACTTGCCGACATTCAGCGCCGTCGGGATCGCCCACTTCTTCAATACTTCACGGTCCAGCCGTGGCGATACCAGTAAATCTCCATCATCAGTAAACGAAATCAGATGCTTGTCAAAGAGATGGTCCACATGCGGGGCAAGCATCAGTCCGTTAAAGTCACTCAACTTTTCCTCATCACTGCTAAACCGCCAAGCCTTGATATGGCTCGCACACAGGTGTGTCGGGTCGTCAATGCCGGTTATACGACAGCGCTTTTCAATACGCAGTACTCCCCGCCGGAAAATACCCTGGCCTCGCCTGGCCTGAATCAGATCAGTAATTTGCGTCGGGCCAATATCCTTGCGTGCTCCGATCTTTTCTTCGGTCTTCTCATCATCTATATAACCCTGATCAATCTCAGGTGCTGACTCATCATCCTTAGTCCAGATGGCAAGTGCCGTACTGCCAGATGGAGTAGGGCCTTGCAAAAATCGCGTGATGTCTTCAACAATTGGGGCCAGTTGATGAAACGCCTGCACTTCAATCTCGACGCCGCCCGAAGGGCGAGAAACAAGCTTGGTGATAACACCGCCAAATAATTCCCGTGGGTAACCATGCTGCACCACTTGATTCGGCAGCAACAAGAAAATCGCATCCCCGATACTGATACGATCTTTCGCAACCTTCCAGTATCCGGTCTTTCTCTGCGCAAGAAGCCTGCGATTCTGCTTATCCAGGTCAGCATTATTTCGCATTCCCGTTACCAAAAAGGCATTTGGGCAATCCGTAAATCTTAGGTCACTTCGGTATGCTTGAATATTCATCCGTACATTTCTCGGGTGCAAAGGTCGTTCATCTGCGCGTGACTGGGTAGTCACCACGGGTGTTCATCAATGAATTGAACCAGCAATAATGTTGTTAAGCAGCCTGCCCAAACCACCCCGAGGCCTCCCGCTTGAACAGCAACACCAGGATATAAATCTGAATGGGTATCAGAACAATCGATACTGCCACATCCGCAGCCGGCATTTCTGTAGCCATACCGCCAAGCATCAGCAATAGCGATATACCCGTCACTACGGTATACACCCAACGTGTCGGGTTACTGCCTTTGGCAAGCTTGTATGGAAACATGCAAAAGAGGGCGTAAATCAGGATGTTGAGTACAAACTCGCCCATCGAAACAGCGCCAATCCACTTGTTCACCAGCGCGGCCAGTACAGACAGTGCAATGGTGATCCAGATCCACAGAATCGCCTGAGAAACAGCCTTGGGCATTGCGTGTCCTTTATCTCGATAGTCAGTAACAAACACAAGGCGGCCATGAAGGCAGTGCCTATACGACCGGCAATGCTATTTCAGTATGCAAATCTCATCAATGCATGCCTGGTCTTTCATTGTGCTCAGTCAATCTCAGACAAGCAAAAGCCCCGATGACTAAAGTCACCGGGGCTGTTCCAGATTCAACGCCCCCGTTTTCTCTGAACAAATTCATACTAGATAATATGCAATAAAGATGTTGGGCATTTTATGAAAATTTAATTTCTTTGTGTTAACTGCAAGTTCAAGGGTACTAACGCATACCCTTTGGCCACTCTTCGCCCCGGGCCCTCTCGCTCGCGCAAGCTGCTTCCCACCTTGCCCTGCGCCTGCATTTTGACCAGAACACTCATGATCTCGGCTTTCTCGTAATGAAAGTCGAGTGCAGCCTCCAGTTCGCCCAGGAACATCGGGCGAGAGGCATCGGCCAGTATCTCGCCGAGCTTTGCGGCCAACCCGTTGCCTCTGGGTCGTTTCATGCAGCCTCCCGGTGATGGCGGCGCCAAAGCTTGCCAAAGCTCACGGTTGCCGCGCAGAGCACGGTATCAAACGAAGCAGGGCGCATTCCCAGACGGCGAGCGATGTTTTCATCAGACAGGTGCGGCCAATGTACATGCCGTGCTCGCAAGACCAGCTTTTCCTGATCAACCAGGGTATTGACCAGTCGTTCTGCAGTCTCGCCGGCTTTCTGGTCGTACCTGAAGCGGAAGCGTTTCTCTGCATCATCAGCGTGTACAAAGCGGCTTGGATCCTCAGCCCATCGCTTCTCGATGCCAGCGCATGTGCGGCGCCAATTGCCCGTATCCACGGCCCAGGCGCCCCAGTGTTTCAAAGCTGCTGCAGGTTCAATCATACTTCCTCGGCAAAAAGTGATTTCATGCGGCCAACAATGGATAAGACAGCGGCTCCAGTCCGTCATCCATCCCCGTATCAACCAGCCAATGCACCGACGCCGCCACAGGCTGAATCCGAACATGCACCCCCGGCACCGCGGCATAGCGCTTCACCATCAACAAGCCGCACACCTGCACGTCGTCGTGCCAGACAACCCCGTTGATCCCGTCAAAAATCGCCTTCACCACGTTATCCGCGTCCGGCTTCTTCGTCGGCAGCAACACCCCGCGCAAAGCCTCTGCCTGTTTCTTCTTTGACCAGCTGGCCGGTACCGGCAGCAGAATCGCCATTACGACCTCAACCGGCCCGTCAAAGAGTGGCATGCCGGCCATGGCCTGTCGGGCAGCCAGTGCAACCAGGCTCTCATAGCTGGCCGTTTTCTCGGGCGTATACATCCGGGCAAACTTGCCACCACGGGTAGACACCTTCGGTCGACCTTTGCCCACCGGTGCCCCGGGCACCGTAAAACGAACAATCCTGTTCATGCGGCCAACCTTTCAGCCTGATCTTTTTCCCACTCGGCCAACACCCGACGCTTCAGCGCCTCGACATCCTCGCCACGCGCCAGCGCCTTGGCGTAGGCCGTCTGCCGGTCACGCTTGAACAAGCGTGCCAGCAAGCGCGCCTCGCAACACTCGCAGCCCTTGATGTACAGCCCCTTGCTACGCTGGGCGCAACCTTCGCATTGCAGACTCATGCGGCCTCCTGATCTTCGTCATTGGCCGGTGCCGGCAGATAGTTCGCCAACATGGCCGGAATGGACTGGCGAGCATTTAGCAATGCCTCGGCGGCCAACTTTGCGCCATAGCTCGATTGCGGCAAGCCGCGCTCGATCCTCCGCGCAATCTCCAGTGCCCAATCCAGCCGCTGGCCATGGTTAGTGCTCCGCACAACCTTGCGAACCGTTCCTGTCACTGTCTGCAAATGCTGGGCAGCCCGTTCGCGGTCCAGCTCGGTAATGCGGGCAGGAGGCAAGGCAGTAAACTGGTTGCTGGGCATGGCGCCGTAATCGCGCGTGCAGGCGGCAGTAATGAACTCATCGGCAGAGGGCGGAAACTTGAACCGGCAGCGCAAACCATGCTCGATGTCCTGTTGCGACAGGTCTCGTAACTCGTGCGCCCAGACATCCATCGCTTCCAGCAAGCCTAGATCCTTGCCGGCATTCGGCTGGTTCTCTGGCACATAGCGGCCGGTACGAAACTTGTCCACGAAAGCATTGCCAAAACGGCCGCGCAGACTGCGGAAAATCATTGCCACCACCTCGTAGGGCAAGGGTGGGCGGGAATCAGCTCTCGATTGCATGGTTATCTCCAAGGCCGCTCAGGGCCGAAGCAGGTGGGTTCAGATACTGGCTGCCGACGCCCAGCGTATCGGCAGCACTGGCAATGGCATCCAGACGCGACAGTCGTGCTTGCGCCGGCTGCTGGTCGCGGCCATTGCCGAAGTTACGGCTACGGCGCAACCACATCTCGAACTCGGCATTCCAGTCAGCAGACAGCTTGCCCTTGCTGCGGGCATTGGCCAGGAACATTCCCAGTTCGTTTCGCAGATCCAGATTCATGTTCAGTGCAAGGGCACGGTGCGAGGGTGAAGGGGACAGATCTTCCGGTGCGCTGGTTTTCTCGACACCTGTCCCCGTGTCCCCGTTGTGCGCGTCCCTCTCTAACGAACGTAGTGAGTTAGATATATCCCTGTCCCTATCCCTGTCCCTTGGATCGGGTTTCCCGAGGGACAAATCAGGGACAGCATCATCATGTCCCTTGTCGGAAATGGCCTTCTCCTCGGGGACACCCTCAATCTGTCTCGGGGACATCGCTGCCATGTCCCTAGGGACAAAACCGGCTTGTCCTCGGGACAGCCACTCTTCAAACGCAGGCGGGTTGTAGGGACACTTCTTCCGCTGGCACTCCTTCTTCAATCGCGCACACTCGGTTTTCCAGCGCTGCAGCAACTTCGATTGCCAGGCATCTGCAGCTTTCTCGGCAATCACCGGGTGATACAGGCGGCCATCGCTGCACTTCACCCAGCCATGCAAAGCCTCCTCGCGGATCTTCTGCCACTCCTTCACTACGCGGCCAAAGCCGGCAAGGCGGGCCAGCACTACATCATCATCAGGCAGGCTGGCGGCCGGCACCTGATGCCAGCTCGCGCACCACAGCAACAAGCCGGCTCGAAAAGCCTCGGCATCAGAAATCGCCGCAAAATCACTGTCACGCAAACGCACGACATCCAGCGGCATGAAGGCGAAGTCGCGCAGATCGCACCCTTCAGGCGTCAGGGGCAGGGGATTCATCTTCACCCCCTCGCCGCGGCACGCACGGCAATCAATAGCGGAATCAGATCATCCAGCTCGCTCGCAATCGCCTGGCGCTCTTGCGCATCCAGTCGCTGATCCGTCAAACCTTTGGCCGTGGTGTGTATCGTCACCCCGAACTTGGCCAGCATCAGCTGGGCATGTTCCACCAGTTCGCGCGAGCTAACCTCCAGCACCCGCTGCTCAACGGCAATGCGGCCAACCTTCAGTGCAATCGCGTTCACGGCGTAGTCCAGCCCCAGCAGTTCGATCACATCAAGCAGCTCGATCGCTGTTGGCTGGTGATCGCCATTGTTCGGGTTGAACTTGGTGGCAAACGTGCGCTCGTCTTTACCCAGCTGACGCGCGACATCGGACAAACCGCCTTTCTCACGAGATTGCATCTGGATCAAACCGAGTACTTCTCGGTGGCGTGCTTTGCCATCCAGGATGTTGGGGTTTGACATGTAAGTGTCCTTTCAGTGTTGCGTGGAGGTCAGGCGGCCTTGCAGCTAGGCTTGGTAATGGCGCGGGTGACGAGTTGGCTTGGGTTATTGGCATTGATTACGCGGCTGATCAGGCTGCCTGCAATTCAGGCCAGCACTCAAGCCAGTCAGGGCGCAACTCTTGCCGGGTGACCTGCTTGTCAGACTCGCGCTCGATTGATACGCACAGCGGATGCCCAAGAAGTTGTTTGGTGCTGATGGCTTTGCGAAGGTATCCGACGGTTGTGCCGCATCGGATTGCAAATGCAGCTTGATCGTGAGGTGACAAGCCGTTCAGGTATGTGCGCAGGTCCATTTCAGCCTTTCAGGCAAGTAGAAATGCACAAACATTACCAAACAGTAATGTTAATTTCAATACCTTTTGGTGTTTTACCTTCTGGTATATATTTGGGAAACTTGCCGGATGGATACAGTACAGAACAGAAGAGCACGCCTGCGCGCTTGGATCGAGGAGCGTTGTGATGGCAGCCAAGCCCAATTTGTTGGAGCTACTGGCATTAATCAGGGCGAACTCTCCGGACTTTTACGAGCCAAATCTTTTGGCGAGAAGAAAGCGCGCAGTCTGGAGATTGCGGCAGGCATGCCCACAGGATGGCTGGATCTTGCTTCTGATGATCAGCTGTCTGCTGCGCTTGGCCCGGCAGTCCAGACACCATTGCGTCCAGTTGTTGTCGTCGAGACAAGTGAGCAGGTGCCAGAAGGCATGATCGCCGTGCCGCGCTACACCGTAAAAGCCTCGGCTGGCCATGGCGAGCCAGTGCTGGAAATCG
This sequence comes from Vogesella lacus, assembly GCF_979366295.1. NCBI lineage: Bacteria > Pseudomonadati > Pseudomonadota > Betaproteobacteria > Neisseriales > Chromobacteriaceae > Vogesella > Vogesella lacus. The sequence goes on along the minus strand of NZ_CEETQT010000010.1, from coordinate 75,442 downwards.
ATACCGAAGGCCAGCCAAATTACTGCCGCTCCGGTTGGGCGCTGCGAAATGGCTACAAGCCTGAAGGGCTGTTTTCGATTGTTGCGGCCGGCGACAGTATGGAACCGACCATTCCGAATGGCGCGAGCCTCATCGTTCACCGCCAGCAAGAGATCGTTAGCGGCAAAGTGCATGTCATTTGCCGTGGTAACGAGTGCTATGTGAAGCGCTTGTATAAGCAGATGGATGGTTCGGTGCTGGTCAGATCAGACAATCAGCAGACCTACAAGGATGCGATTGTCCAGGCTGAAGATCCGGATGTGCTGCATGTTGTGGGGCTGGTGGTGTCGGTGAGCTTTAATTTATAACAGGAAGCCCATGCTTCAGATCGTCGAAGTACAGTATCAGTCTGACCAAGGCATGTCTGGCCCGTATGTTTGCAAGGCAGAAGATGGTCATCGCTACTTTGTAAAAGGGCGGCACTCTGGACGTGAAAGCCAAGTGTGTGAGCTGCTTGGTTGGCACTTGGCGACTGCATTTGGCTTGCCAGTGCCGCCAGGGAGCATGCTTGAAATGAGTGAAGATCTCTTTGACGAACTTCCGCGGGAATTGCGCGGCATTGGCCAAGGGATATTTTTTGGATCGCAAGAAGCTCCCTCTGCCAGGTGGTTCGAGTTGGCTGATACGGGTTGGGCAAAGCGAGATTTTCGCCGGGATTTATTGGTTTTTGATTACTGGGTCTGTAACGAAGATCGCGGGAGTCACAATCCAAATCTGCTTTTTATGGACGATGAGAAAAAGATAATTGTCATCGATCATAATCGAATTTTTGCCAAGGGCATTGCAGATTCCGAGTTGGTGTCAGATCATATTTTTGCGGATGAATGGCCCTCTATTGTGGGTGATCTCGCCAGTCAGGCGGAGTACGCCGATCGCCTTGCGGGGGCATTGCTAGCCTGGCCGGAAGCCTGTAATAATATCCCTCCTGCTTGGTCATGGGAGAATGACGAGCAGGATATACCGGTGGACTTCAATATCCAGCAAGCACATCAAAAACTGTGCAGATTCAATAACCTTAAATTCTGGGAGGCACTATGACTAAGTTGGCATGCCGTTACGCCATCGTCCAGTTTATGCCATATCCGGAAACAGGTGAATTTGCCAATGCCGGCATCGTACTTGCTTGCCCTAAGACCGGATTCTTTTCCTATCGTTTGGAGAGGAAGAAGTACGCTAGGATCACTGGCTTTTTTGAAGAGCTCCATGCCAGCGTGTACAAAGATGCACTTGGCCATTTTGAAGCTGAACTGGCTCGCGTCGCGCATTTGCTCTCCACGAACTATGCTTCACCAGACATCGTTCGAAATCTGTTTGACCATTTGGTTCTTCCTCGTGAAGCGATTGTACGTTTTGGTGGCACAAGAGCCATTATGGTCGAATCTCCGGCTCTGGCCGTTGATCAGCTGTTTGAGCACTATGTAAGCCGTAAGTTTGCTAGTAAAGAGTATCAAGAAACCAATCTTGCCAAGCGAGTAGCTGGGCTGGTCAATTCGCTGGATCTGACGATGCCATTTCGAGAAGAACGACTTGGTACAGAGGATTACGCGGTGACGTTCCCGCTGGTTCAGAGCACAAAAGACGGAGAGGCTTTGAAGTTGATTAAGCCACTGTTTCTTGGGCAGGAAGAGCCCAATAAGATCTACCAGCATGGAGATGGGTGGCTCGCCAAGGTCCGTCGACTGCGTTCTCTGAAAGCACTTCCAGAATTGGTCTTGTTTGCGATCAAGCAACCAGATGATGCGTATCCAAGGCGAGTGGAGGCGGCCTACAACATCCAGAAAGAATTGCTGACATTGGGTGTTCAGGTAATCGACACTTCGGAGCAAGATAAACTATTGAGTTTTGCCGCCTCTTAAAAAAACCCGCTCCGGCGGGTTTTTTATTACCTCGCCTCGAAAAGTCATTGTGCATATAATGGCGGCTTCATTTTTGCGATAAACATAAAGTATGAAGCTGCTTACATCCACTCTTTTGCTACTTGCGGCAAACGTTGCTTTCGCCGCTGATGACATTGCATGCCGGGTTGTTGGGGTTAGTGACGGAGACACGCTCACATGCCTCTCGGCCGAGAAGCGTCAGATTAAAGTCCGCTTGGCTCAGATTGATGCGCCTGAGAAAGACCAAGCATTCGGGCAAAAGTCGAAGCAGGCTCTGTCTGATCTGGTTTATGGCAAGCAAGTTATCCTGAAACCAGAAACCACTGACAAATACGGCCGCACGGTTGCCAAGGTGATGGTTGGCGAAAATGATGCCAACCTTGCGCAAGTTAAAGCGGGTATGGCATGGGTTTATGCCCAGTATGCTAGTGATCAGGCTTACTTTAACCAGGAAAAACAGGCGCGTAGTAGTCGAGCAGGGTTATGGTCAGATTCGAACCCTATCGAGCCTAGCAAGTGGCGGCGTGGTGAACGTGGCAATGCCAGCCGCGGCAATGATGTTGATCCAATCCAGCACGCGGCAAGCAAAAGACAGAGCAGCAAGTTTTCATGTGGAGGCAAAACGGTTTGCGGCCAAATGAATAGCTGCGAAGAGGCAAGGTTTTATCTTAACCAGTGCGGCCTAGGGCGCTTGGATAGAGATAAGGACGGAGTGCCATGTGAATCAATCTGTCGATAGTAAGAGCCCGCTTCGGCGGGTTTTTTTGCGGCTGTGCAACGGATGTTCAGTGTTGTCACGTTAGAAAAGTACCAAGTGGTGATGTAAATCAGTTGCAGCAAGCAAACGAAAATTACCATTTAGTATTGACATAAAAATACCAAACAGTAATACTTCAGCCATCAGCACCCCACACGGTGCATGGCTCTTAAACAATTCACGATAACGGCCCCCGACCGGCGCAGTGCTGCAGGCAAGCAGACTGCAAATCGGGGCAGCCGTCAGCACACTATTCGGATATGGCCAGCGGGACTGCGCGATGAAGCGGAGGCAGTCAGCGGGGAGGCTCAGGGAGCCAAGACGTAGAGGAGGGGTAGGGATAAAGTGCTGACGGTAGCTTGTCGCTCAAGCGAGCGACAACATGAATGGCGGTTGTCCGGATTGGGACTCGATAGCCGCCATCCATGTTGGCCACCAGCAGCGCCCGAGCACCGCTGCATGCAACCATCAGGCTCACGCCTGACAGTCACGGAGCAATAAATCCACACCCTGCTTCAAGGGAGTGGTGGCCGACTACTAGTAACAAGAAGTCTAGAGCAGCCTCACAGCAGCGGCCTAATCGACTAAGGCGACTGATTAATTATGGTGCTTTCTTCGGATGATTTCCTGCAAACCAAGAAAGTGCTGCTTGAAGCGTGGTCATGCGATTCCATTGTGCATCATCAATCGGGCGATCCAGCTGTAAGGAAGTAGCCAGCCAGGCAGGATGGGTAAGAGAGCCAACAACCTCGGTGTCGTTGGTCGCTATGGAGTTGATTTCGTCTTGTATCTGTTCTGGTTCTAGATTTGTCGAGCGTTTACGTATTTCCAAGTAACGAGAAAGCTGACGCTTTGCCTCAGCAGATTTTGCACCTGGCTGGTAGGTAATTTGAATTGCTGCCAGGAAGGCCACGAACAAGCCATTGGCTGTAGGGGTGCCGACGTTAGTTGCAACGGCCGTACCCAGAAATAGCTGAGCAAAAGTACAAAACCGATCCAGTCTTCCAAATAGGACGCTGTGCATCTGTTCAATAAGAATGGAGTAAGTCAGGTTGAATTCCGCTTCATCGCGTTCCATCGGCAATCCTATTTCTTGGTTGGTGGCGGTGGTGGTGTTCTGGGGGCATGGTTGTTGATTCGATCATGACTGGCCGGCCCGGCGGGACGAGGGGCTGGAGCAGGGGTGCGAGGAGCGTGTCCAGTAGGTTTTCTGTCAAAAGGCATTTCTCTCTCCGTGGTTGATGACGTCTGCAAATTGATTCTGCCACGGCGACTGGTCCACGTCACGGGCCACCCGATTTTTCGTATTTGTTTCTCCTCGTTGATCCTTGCCCCGCCTCGTGCGGGGTTCTTTTTTTCAGAGGTACCGCCATGAATAACATCCTGCTTTTTCCCCTCTGCGCCAGCAGCCCGAGCGATATCGAAGCCCGCGAACAGGAAACCGGTCGCGTGGCGGTACGTCAGCGTGGCAGCAAAAACATCATCCGCCTGATTCCGCAGTATCAGCTGCGTATCCGCGAGGTTGGCCGCAAGGTCGCCGTTTCTTTCGAATCAGATTGTCCGGGGGCAGCATGATCCTCGCCAAGAAGGCAGCCCAGCGCGCCAAAGAAGTCCAGATAGCCCGAGCCATCGCACTCGGGCTTTTTAACGACCGCCAGCCAAGCAAGGCAGAGATTGCCCGACACAAAGCCCGAAATGCGATCGAGGCGCGGCGCTGGCAACAGGAGGCAAAGCAATGAACGCCAAGGAAGCCCTCGCCGGCCTTTGCGCTCTGGCGCTGTTCTACGGCCTGATGGCCATCATTCAACTGTTGGAGCAACTATGAGCGACCCTGTTATGACCGACCTGAGCAGTCACGTGAAAGCCCAGGGTGAAGCCGAGCTGGCGCAACTCGCCCTGGAGCAAGAAGCCGCCCTCCAGCTGGCTGACCCGCAGCGCCGCCTGCAACTGGGCGAGTCATTCCTCGAATGCCTGGCAACGGGCACTGGCGACAAAGAGCAAGCCGCCTGGCGAGAGTGTCATCGCTGGCTGGGTGATCGTTGCGGCATATGGCTCTCCACCCATGCCCATTGGGCATTCAGCATCAGCAGCACCTTCACCGGCGCGGCCATCGCCCGCGGGCTGATCGAGGCCGTCTACGAGTCTCAAGAGCCTGCGGTACAAGATCAGCTGCACGAGCTGGTGGCCAGCCTGCTGCAGTTGATCGCAGAGGGTGATGCCATTATCAGACGTCAGTACCCCGTACTGTTCGCACAGGCCCAGGCATGGCTGGCTTTGATTGCCGAAGCACAAATGATGAAGCAGGCAGCCTGATCGCCCCCCAGACACACCCGCCGCTGGCGGGTTTTTTCATGGAGTAAAGCATGAGCACAGCATTAAGCACTCTGACCCGTCAGCTGGCCGGTCGTCTCAATCTGGTCGATGGCGGCGAGCTGATGGATACGCTCAAGGCCACTGCCTTTCGCGGCAATGTCACCGATGCGCAAATGACTGCGCTGTTGATCGTGGCCAATCAGTTCGGCCTCAATCCGTGGACCAAAGAAATCTACGCCTTCCCTGACCCCAAAGGCGGCGGCATTGTGCCGGTGGTTGGCGTAGATGGTTGGGCGCGCATCATCAATGAACACCCGCAATTCGACGGTATGGACTTCGAAAGCGATGAAGAAGGGTGCACCTGCATCATTTACCGCAAAGACCGCACTCGGCCGATCCGGATAACCGAGTACATGGCCGAGTGCAAAAAGCAGGGGGGCGGTCCGTGGCAATCCCACCCGCGCCGCATGCTGCGTCACAAGGCCATGATCCAGTGCGCCCGTTTGGCTTTCGGCTTTGGCGGCATCCACGACGAAGAGGATGCTGCACGCATCGTCGAAAAAGACATCACGCCACAAGCCGAAGTTATCGCCAAGCCGCTCGTGCTTGAACCCTACCCGGCAGACAAGTTCGAAGCCAATTTCGAACAGTGGCGGGGTGTGGTCGAGAGCGGCAAATACTCGGCTGACAGCATCATCGCCAAGATCAAAACCCGCAACACGCTTACCGACGAACAAGAAACCCGTCTGCGTGCATGTGGCGGCGAGCAGGGAGCAACCTATGAAAACGCTTGATCTGATCCAGGGCTCGCCAGAATGGCTGGCCATTCGTGCCAAGCACTTCACCGCCAGCGAGGCTGCCGCCATGCTGGGCCTGTGCGACAAGGTGAAGCGCACCGAGCTGCTGCACATGAAAGCCACCGGCACCGCCAAAGAATTCTCCGAGTGGGTGCAAAAGAACCTGCTGGATAAGGGGCACGAGGTGGAAGCGGCGACCCGCCCGATCATCGAGGCTCGGCTAGGCGAAGACCTGTACCCGACCACGGGCGAGGCTTACGTCGAAGGGCTGCCACTGCTGGCCAGCTTCGACGGTATCACCATGCTGGAAGACACCTGCTGGGAAAACAAGATGTGGAACACCTGGCTGGTGGCATACATCGAGGCCAATCAGGATGTGCCAGACACGCACTGGCCGCAACTCGAGCAGCAACTACTGGTGAGTCGTGCCAACAGTGTGCTGTTCACGGTATCGGATGGCACAGAGGATAACCTGGTCGAGTTGTGTTACCAGTCCAGGCCCGAGCGTCGCGCGCTGCTGATTGGTGGCTGGCAACAGTTCGCCGCCGATTTGGCGGCATACAAGCCCGACGTCGAGCAAGCGGCCAACCTGACCGGCAAAGTCCCCGACACCTTGCCCGCGCTGCGTATTGAAGTCACCGGCATGGTAACGGCCTCAAATCTGGCCGACTTCAAGGAAACCGCGCTGGCGGCCATTCGCAGCGTGAATCGCACGCTGGAATCCGACCAGGACTTTGCCGATGCCGAGCAGTCGGTGAAGTGGTGCGGTGAGGTTGAAGCAAGGTTGGCCGCTGCCAAGGAACACGCCCTGAGCCAGACCAGCAGTATCGACCAGCTGTTCAAGGCGATCGACGACATCAGTGCCGAGGCGCGCAAGGTGCGGCTGGATCTGGAAAAACTGGTCAAGCAGCGCAAAGACGCCATTCGCGACAGCATCATCCTGGATGCCAGGCAGCAACTGACAGCCCATCTGGCCCAACTGAATGCCGACATCGGCAAAGCATACATGCCGGCACTGGCGGGTGATTTTGCCGCTGCCATCAAAGGCAAGCGCACGCTGGCCAGTCTGCGCGATGCCGCCAGCACCGAGCTGGCGCGGGTGAAGGTCGAAGCCAATGCCATTGCCGACAAGCTGACGGCCAACCTCAAGACCCTGCAAACCTTGGCCGCAGACCACCTTTTCCTGTTCGCAGACGAGAGCGTCATCGTGCACAAGTCACCGGATGACCTGGCCTTGCTGATCAAATCGCGTCTTGATGCTCACCAACAGGCCGAGCGTGAGCGGGTAGAGCGAGAGTGTCAGCAGCGAGAGGCAGAGCAGCGGCGCCAGGACGAAGCCGCAGTGAAGGCTGCTCCTGAGGCAGAGGCGGCCAACAAGGCCATAGTGCCTGCCGTGAAAGAAGCAGCGGCGGCTGATCTGTTTGCGATGTCAGCTATAGCGGCCAATCAGGCGTCAGCGGCACCGCCAGGCGAGCCAACACTGCGCTTGGGCATGATCAACGACCGGTTGGGCTTCGACGTGTCGGTCAAGCTGCTGGCGTCACTGGGCTTCACGGCAACCCAAGAAGGTGCAGCCCGGCTGTATCACGAAGCCGACTTCATCCCGATCTGCCGCGCATTGATGGGGCATATCCGTGCGGTGGCCACGGGCGAGCAGCGCGAGGCGGCCTGATCCATGGTTGTCACTTCATTCAGTAAGCCGGCCAGCCAGCACTACACAGAAGCAAAGCTGAAGCAGTTGCTGGCCGATGCCGAACTCAATGCATCCCGTGACTGGGATAGCAATTTCATCTCCGACATGCTGAGCCGATTCAAGACGTACGGCATGGGCATGCACATCAGTACGCTGCAGAAACACCATCTGGAGCGGATAGCCAATCTCGACACCGAAAGGACTCGTAATGGAACCCACAATTAGCCAGGAAGAAATGATCCAACTGGAAGAGCAGATGCATGCCCGGCACATTGCCGAGACATTCCTGATGGGTGATCTCATCAAGGCCGCGACTCGCCAGCTGAAAGAACTGGTCATGCCCTTCGGCAAGATGGATCAGGATATGCAGGCTGAAGTACTTGGGCGTGTGCATGAAGACATCGCCAAAGCTGTTCAGGAAGCAGTGAGTGTCATTGTGACCGGTAATCGCATCCACTTCCGCACAGCAGTGAAGTCAGTCCAGTTTGTCGAAAACGAGGTAAAAGTTCAGTTGACCTGCATGAACAGTATCGAGGCACATCACTTGGCCAATAAGGCGGGTGGCATTGTCATGGTCGTGCTTGAGGATGGCAAACGCTACCTTGATGTGGGCGATGCGCTGCAAGGGGAGCCAGATCAACCGGCGCTTTTCGATGCCAGCACGGAAGGCACTGGCTGGCAGGGGCGTGAGGCGGCTTAGTGCGCCTCTCACTCTGGCTTTGATTTGCCCTCAATCAGCGATCTGATTTGCTCGTCAAATGAGTATGTCAGATCCACTGGGCTGCCAGGCTTTGTATCGGCGCTTTGCGGATTGATGAAGCTGAATTTCGGTTCAAAGTTGATGTTCACGCTGTAATCAACTGGGCTTGAGGATTTGTCCGGACGAGGCACCTGCCAAGCCAGTGAGTGGTAGTCGCTGGCGCTGGCAGGGGGTCTTTGGAAGATGGCAAAGTTGTCCAGTTGCTGGCTATCGTTCTTCAGTGAGAATTTCATGGCAAATCCCTGTCGCGGCATGCAATAGCAATGATTATAGATGCATAACAGGTAAGAAATTGATTGTCACGCATTCACATGGGCCGCTATCTGCGGCCTTTATCTTTTTGAGTGAGGTTCCGAGATGGGTAGCAATGTTTCCTTTGTACTTTTAACCGCGGCTCAGCTGGCTGAAATGACGATGGTCATGCAGCTGCTTCGCAAACGCGCAGCCGGCTATGACCGACTGCGCATCGCGCACGAACAGCTGCGTGCTGCGCACGCCACAGAGCTGCGCAAGGCGGAGGGTGATGCTCGCTACATCAATGAGCTTTATCAGCGACTGCAGGAGCTTGGCCGCAGGAATACCGCGCTGGCGGCCGAGGTCGAGCGAGCGGAGTTGGCAGAGCAGCAGTTGGCAGCTGCCGATCGGCGGATTGCCGAACTCAGGGTTGCGTTACAGCTGGCCAAGCTGCCAGAAGAGAGTCGGGAGGCGGTATGGAGGGAGGCAGCATGAATCAAATCAATGATCGTTACCTGCGAATCAAGGACGTTTGCGAGAAAACGGGCCTGGGTATGACCACTATTTATCGTCGGATGCACGCAGGGCAGTTCCCCAGGCAGATCAAGCTTGGGGATCGCGTTGCAGTCTGGAGAGAAAGTGCAATCAATGAGTGGATGGCCGATCAGGAAAGGGCCGCGTGAGGCATTGCCTTCGTCTCAATGCCATCAATAAAGTCGGCCCACCATTGCAGCATCTGGCGGCGTTCATCCATGTACTCGGCATGGTTGTACGCCGCTTTTACTTTGTTCTTTTCGGCATGTGCAAGTTGGCGCTCAATCGCCAATGCGCTAAATCCATTCTCATGCAGCAGGGTCGAGGCTGTGGCGCGGAAGTCGTGCCCGGTTACCGATCCTGAGCTGTATCCCATGTGCTCAAGTGCCCGATTGATCGTTGTGGCACTCATGCTCTCACTTGGCCTTCTCTGATTCGGGAAAAGCAGTTTCCCGCCGCCGGTGATGCCATGTAGCTCTTTCAGCAAAGCAATGGATTGTCTGGATAGTGGTACTACGTGCAGGCGGTTCATCTTCATGCGCCCAGCGGGAATACGCCACTCTCCGCGTGCCAGATCAAACTCATCCCAAGTTGCCAACCTGACTTCGGCAGTCCTGGTGAAGCAGTACATCAGCAGCTGGATGGCAATAATGGTTGTACGGTTGCCTTTATAGGCAGCCAGTCTGGCTTTCAGGTCCGCAAGATCGTCAGTAGACAGGGCGCGGCTGTGGTTGACTGGCGGGCGGTGTAGCGCGCCTTTCAATGCATATGCGGGGTCAAAGTCTGCCCGCAATGTGGCGACGCCATAGCAAAAGACTGCCGAGCACCATTGGCGCACCAGAATGGCCAGTGTCACAGCCCCGCGTTTTTCCATTTTTTGCAGCATGGCCAGCAAGGTTGCAGCTGATATGTCGCGTAAAGGCAAGGAGCCAAATGCAGGGAAGGCATTCTTTTCGAGGGCGTTGCTCGCCTGCAGGTAAGTGTGAGGCTTCCAGCTGGCCCGTTTCTTTTCAAGCCATTCGCGCGCCACGGCTTCAAACGTATTGGCGCTGCTGCTGAGTTGTGCTGCTTTCTCGGTTTGCCGGACGTGAGAAGGGTGCTTGCCGACCTTGATTAGCTCTTTGGCCTTGTCTCGTTCTGTTCGGGCCTCTGATAGCGACAGGGATGGGTATTCACCTATTGCATAAACGTTTTCCCGAACGACTCCTTCGGCATCGCGCATCCGGTATTTATACCGCCAGAGCTTTGAGCCATTTGGCTTGATCAGCAGGTACAGGCCATTGCTATCCGAGAGCTTGATCTGCTTTTCGCCGGGCTTTGTCTGCCGGATTTTGACGTCGGTGAGTGCCATGAGGGGGTACCTTATTTCTGGTACCCCCAAAAATACCCCCTTTTTTCTGGGCTGTCATGGGGGTATCTGGAAGGATGTGGAAAGGTACATCCTTTTAAAATAAGGCTTTGGGATGCTTGGCGGGAGGATGTGGAAGGGCTTGGAAAGCTAGTGCTGATAATCGATCATCAATAGCATAGCGCTGTTAATCCTTTGATTTTGTATAAGATTGTTTGCACGATCTGGCTTTGATGGGCTTTGCTCTTTCGGCAATGTAGCGCATGGCAAAGGCAAGCCTGGATCTGCTGCAGCATGCTGCGGATATTGGCTTACATCATAACCGATTCGGTGGTGATTCGAGATGGGGAAGTGCTTGGCAATCGAGTGTGATCGTACTGATTTTATCGGCTGCAGTGGATGGGTTAATTGGTAATGCGTGCTACTTGATCGTTAAGAATAGAAAAAAGCCGCAGCAAGGCTGCGGCTTTTCTTGGGGCTGTACGGAATCAGGCTTCTGCGGTATCGGCATCGCCTTGAGCTTCATAGCGTGCGCGAACGGCTTTGCGCAGGCTCTTGTACAGGTCCGGGTGGGTTTCCTTCAGGTATTCGACGATTTCGAAATCTTCGCGACGAACCTTGGTCAGGTCGATTTGCTCAACATGAACCAGACGCAGCAGTTCGCGAACAGGCTTTGGCATGTTGCGACCGCTTTCGTAGCGGGAGCCGCCAGACTGGGTAACGCCGATGCGGCTCCAGAATTCTTGCTGGTTCAGACCCAGTTTGCGACGGATTTCACGTGGATTGGCAATTTTATCAAACAGTTTCATGGCGTTCCTCGGTATCTTGAGAGTGTTATATGGACGGTTGTCCGTATGTGACTGTAATGCAATGTAAAACCATATCAGCGAGGGTCTTTGCCCGCGCTTTATTTGACTTGCATTGAGATGATAGCAGAGGTGACCAGAAAAGGACAGTGTAATTTATGCATTACAACCATGCCCGTCGGTTATGACGGGCATGGTTAAGAATTGGGGTGGCGAGCCAAACCCCCGGCACTTGAGTTAAGTAACTGTGGCTGCTTCCTTCCGGACCTGACCAGGTTCATTACCACCCAATGCGGGGAGACCCGCCGTAGAGTTGAAAGCGCAGATTAAAGCATCTGTTAATATCTGGCAAGAACTATTTGCGAATGCAATCTCAATGCGGTCGGCATTCTGGGTTTTCAATGCCAATAATTGGAAGTTTGCTGAGATTGTTTGCTAATTTATTGTCAGTTTTGCTTGTGTTGTCATGATCGATCGGCAGATCGCGTTGTTTCGCGCGAGGCTTCCCGGTCATCCCGTGCCGGATTTCTATCGCTGGTAGGGCGATGGGGCGTGCGAATGACGGGAGCTGGGTTTGCCGTTGATAGTGGCTGACCATTGACGGAAAGACTTGCTTTGATTTTGGCAAAGGATTGTTGTTCGATGCCATCAATTTCAAGCAAGTCAGCAGGGGTGTTGAATGGCCCTGCTTCTTTGCGCACGCTGATAATTTGTTGCGCGTGGACGGGCGGAATGCCAATCCTGATGAGTGCTTCAAGACTGGCGGTATTGATTTCAACACCGGGGGTGGGCATGAGCAGCATGGATAGCCAGAGTAGCAGCTGTTGCATGATCTTTCTCCCGAAAGAGCCTGCTATCAGTATAGAAGCTGCTGTCTGGCTTGCTGTGTTGACCTTTGTACTATGTCAGCACTCGACGATGTTGACTGGCACTTCGATCACATTGATCGCGAGGCCGCCACGAGCGGTTTCCTTGTATTTGGTGCTCATGTCACGGCCTGTGTCGCGCATGGTCTTGATGACGCGATCCAGCGAAACAAAGTGATGACCGTCGCCGCGCAGTGCCATGCGTGCGGCGTTGATTGCCTTGATGGCCGCCATGGCATTGCGTTCGATGCAAGGCACTTGTACCAGTCCGCCAACCGGGTCGCAGGTCAGGCCAAGATTGTGCTCCATACCGATTTCGGCGGCATTTTCGACTTGTTCTGGTGTGCCGCCCAAAACTTCGGCCAAGGCGCCTGCAGCCATAGAACAGGCGGAGCCGACCTCACCCTGGCAGCCAACTTCAGCGCCAGAGATGGAAGCATTAAGTTTGAACAGAATGCCGATGGCGCCAGCAGTCAGCAGAAAGCGGATCGCACCTTCGTCATTGGCATTCGGTACAAATCGGGCGTAATAGTGCAAGACGGCAGGAATAATGCCTGCTGCACCATTGGTCGGTGCGGTCACTACGCGGCCGCCGGCAGCATTTTCTTCATTGACTGCGAGTGCATACAGGTTGACCCAGTCGAGTACAGTCAGTGGGTCACGCAGCGCAGCTTCTGGTGAGGCCAGCAGCTTGCGATACATGTCAGATGCGCGACGTTTGACTTTCATGCCGCCTGGCAGGATGCCTTCGCGCTCGCAGCCGCGCTTCACGCAAGCTTGCATGACCTGCCAGATTTGCAGCAGGCCACTGCGGATTTCATCTTCTGTGCGCCAGGCCAGTTCGTTTTCCAGCATGATCTGGCTGATGGACTTGCCATGGCGCTGACACAGTGCCAGCAGTTCGGCACCACTTTTGAATGGATGACGCAGCTCGGTGACACCTGGCGGGGTGAAGCCGGCATCGATGGCCGCTTCATCCACAACAAAGCCGCCGCCTACTGAGTAATAGGCACGCTTGGAGAGGCTGTTGCCCGAAGCATCAAATGCCTCGAATATCATACCGTTGGGGTGGTAGGGCAGCGCCTTGCGCTTGTAGAGAATCAGGTCTTCTGACTCGTTGAAATTGATGGTGTGCTTGCCCAGCAGGTTGATCGAGCGGGCTTCGCGAATGGCATGCAGCATGGTGTCGACCTGATCAGTGTCGACCAGATCCGGCAGCTCACCCTGCAGGCCAAGCAGCACGGCGGTATCGGTGCCGTGGCCTTTGCCGGTGGCACCGAGCGAGCCGAACATCTCTGACTTCACCCGACAGGTAATGCCAAGCAGGCCATCCTTGTCGAGCCGTGCGATAAATTGGCGGGCTGCGCGCATCGGGCCGACGGTGTGCGAGCTGGATGGGCCGATACCGATTTTAAACAGGTCAAAAACACTAATTGCCATGCTGCTTCTCTTATTTTTGCTCGGGTGGCCTTGCGGCCAACCCAGGTTTGACGGGTGTGTGTGGCGGCTACGTTGGCCGCAGCCGCCGGATTGTACTTAACGATAGACGGGGAAGTCAGCGCAAAGCGCCAGAACCTGGCGTTTTACCCGATTGGCAACCTCGGTGTTGTCAATATCATCCAGAATGTCGCAAACCAGATTGGCAATCAGGGTGGCTTCTGCTTCTTTGAAGCCGCGGCTGGTGATGGCTGGTGTGCCGATGCGGATGCCACTGGTGACAAACGGACTTTGCGGGTCGTTGGGCACGGCATTCTTGTTGACCGTGATGTTGGCCGCACCCAGTGCGGCATCTGCCGCTTTGCCGGTAATGCCTTTGTCGATGAGATCCAGCAAGAACAGGTGATCATCGGTTTTGCCCGAGACAATCTTGTAGCCGCGGTGCTGGAAGGTGCTGACCATTGAGCGTGCATTGGCAAGCACTTGCTGCTGGTAAGTAATGAACTCGGGTTGCTGTGCCTCAAGGAAGGCAACCGCCTTGGCAGCGATGACATGCATCAGTGGGCCGCCCTGAATGCCGGGGAAAACCAGTGATTGCAGCTTTTTGACCAGCTCTTCCGGCGGGTTGGCCGCAAGGATCAGGCCGCCGCGTGGGCCGCGCAGGGTCTTGTGGGTGGTGGTGGTGACCACATGGGCGTGTGGCAGCGGGTTGGGATAAAGGCCGGCGGCAACCAGTCCGGCGACATGGGCCATGTCCACGAATAACCATGCCCCGATGCTGTCGGCAATTTCGCGCATGCGTGCCCAGTCTACGATCAGCGAATAGGCGGAGAAGCCGGCAACAATCATCTCGGGGCGGTGCTCTGCGGCCAACCTTGCCACCTCGTCGTAATCGATTTCGCCGCTCTGGCTGTCAATGCCGTACTGGATGGCATTGTAGATTTTGCCGGAGAAATTGACTTTGGCACCGTGGGTGAGATGACCGCCATGGGCCAGGCTCATGCCAAGAATGGTGTCGCCCGGTTGCAGCAGCGACATGTATACCGCTGCGTTGGCCTGACTGCCGGAGTGTGGCTGCACATTGGCGTAATCAGCGCCAAATAGCTGCTTTGCACGGTCGATAGCCAGTTGCTCAACCACATCAACATGTTCGCAGCCGCCGTAATAGCGCTTGCCCGGGTAGCCTTCGGCGTATTTATTGGTTAGTTGACTGCCCTGTGCCTGCATGACGCGCGGGCTGGCATAGTTTTCCGAGGCAATCAGCTCGATGTGTTGTTCCTGACGCAGTGTTTCGGCCTGCATGGCCGCCCATAGCGCATCATCAAATCCGGCAATTTCCATCTCTCTGTGAAACATCGCGCAACTCCTGTTATGTGCCGCAAGACAACGGGTCTTGTGATCGGCTGGTAGTGGCGAGTGTGTAGGGGTAGGGCTGGAATGAAAAAAGGAGCCCCGTCCGGTATCACCCGACGTTGCCCCCTCTGTCCCTTTGCCTGAGAGATTCTGGCTACCAGATTGCGGTAGCCGTGCTGCCTTCGGCGAGGTGCTGCTTTGCAGACCTGCTCTCCAGAGTGCCTGGTTCACACAGTTCTTTTGCCTGAGAGTTTCTGGGGCGATTCCCCTTCGGCGCTGTCGCAGTCGTTCCGGACAGTCTCTCCTGTGTATCCCGTGGAATGTTTGACATTCCTGCGGCTCAGGCAAATCTAGAGAAAGTTGATGTCCAAGTCAAATGCCGGCAAGGAAAGTGATTGGCATATACGATTGTCAGAAATATTGCTGTTTGGCATTGCTGGCTAAAATTTGAGAGGTAGTTTTGATGCGGGGATTTAATGAAATGCTCAGTTAGGCTTGATATATAACATCGAATAGGCTGAAATGCGCGAGTTCGGGACGTACTTGCTGGTTGACTCGTTTGTCTTTTGTCATCGTGTGGTTTGGTGTCAACTGACTGAGTTGACTATATTTTGGCAAGTTCGTGTCTCAAGGCTTATATGAATAATAGGCCATTCAATAAATAAAAACGCAAGCAAGGGGAGCGCGCATGACAATCCGAACCCGATTGATGATGTTCGTGTTGTTGGTGATGACTGCATCAACAGCAGTATTCTGTGGCATCGTGTATTTCAAGATGAGCCAAGCGCTCGAAGAGGAGATCTCCCGCGAGATCAATCTCGCCGCTGACAACAAGGCCAGCTTTGTGACCGAATGGGTACAAAGCCGCCAGCAGATTGTCAGCTCGATTCTTGGCCGTTTCGGCAAGGGTGATTTGCAGCCGATTCTGGATCAGGCTCAACATGCCGGTGGTTTTGATTCGGCTTATGTTGGCCAGCCAGACAAGACCATGACCATGGATGCCAAATCGCCTGCATTGCCAGCTGGCTACGATCCGACTGGCCGGCCTTGGTACAAGGCCGCAGCAGCCGTTGATGGCCCGACCACTTCGCCTCCTTATCTTGATGCCGCAACCAAGCGCCCGATCATCACTTTTGCCGAGTCGCAAAAGTCGGGCGGTACGTTGACGGCAGTTGCTGGCGGTGACGTTACGCTGGCGCGGGTGGTTGACGAGATCGTCTCTTCCAAATTGCCGGGCGGTGGCTATGCCTTCTTGGTAACGGCTGAGGGTGAGGTGATTGCCCACCCGCAGAAGGACTCGGTACTGAAGAAAATCGGCGAAGTAGTGCCTGGCATCGACCTTGGTTCGCTGGCCAAAGATGGCAGCATTCAGGATATCGACCTGGGTGGCGAAGTGAATATGGTTTCGCTGATGTCTGTGCCAAAAACAGGCTGGCTGCTTGGTATCGTGGTGCCAAAAGCCGAGGCCATGTCGCCGGTGCGCGAGTTGCTGACAGTGTTGATCATTCTGGCGATTGTTGGCTTGTCGATTGCGTCGGTACTGACTTATGCCGGTGTTGCCAAAATGCTTTCGGGGCTGGGTTCCTTGCGCAAGGCCATGCTGGAGGTTGCCAGTGGTCAGGGTGATCTGACCAAGACCATTCCGGTGGGTAATCGTGACGAGGTCGGCCAGATTGCCGAGTCGTTCAACCAGTTTGTGGCCAAGTTGCGTGAGATGTTCCTGACGGTACGTGGCGAATCTGATGCCTTGGCGATGGATGCGGTGGGTCTTAATCGTGTTGCGGACAAGATTGCCCAGGATTCACGCGTGCAGTCATCCGAATTGTCGGCAACGGCGGCAACGATCGAGGAGATTACAGTCAGCATTAACCACATTGCAGATCATGTCGGTGAGACTGAGCAGCTGGTGTCCCGCTCTCGTGACAATGCTTTTGACTCTCACAAGGCGATGGCTGAAGTTGCCCGCGAAGTCGAGTCCATCGTTACTGCGGTGGGTTCATTGCAGGATGTGATGTCCAGCCTGTCGGGCCAGTCCGAGCAAATCAAAGGCATCGTGGCCGTGATCCGTGATATCGCGGATCAGACTAATATGCTGGCGCTGAATGCAGCTATCGAAGCGGCACGGGCCGGCGAGCAGGGGCGTGGTTTTGCCGTGGTGGCGGATGAAGTGCGCAAGCTGGCCGAGCGTACAGCAACGGCTACCGTCCAGATTGCCGAGCTGATTGATACCGTTATCGCCAAAACGGGTGAGGCGATTACACATGCTGACGAGACTAATGCCAAGGTGGCCAGTGGTGTAGCGCTGTCGCGTCAGGCAGCTGACAAGGTAGACATGATCAAGGGTCACGCTGAGGAGATTTCTTCTCGCATGGGCGAGATTACGTCTTCAACCGCCGAGCAGGGCGTGGCAACCAATGAAATGGCGCGTAGTGCCGAGCGCGTAAACGTGATGGCGCAGCAGACTGATGCAAGTTTGCAGGATGCGCTGGCTACGATTCAGTTGCTGGCCAGTCGTGGTGATCAGCTCAAGTCACTGGTGTCGCAATTCAAGCTGTGAGTGCGGATGTATTGAGATAAAAAAGAGGCGCAGATGCGCCTCTTTTTTATTTGGCGTTCTCGAAAAGCGGTTGGGTACTGACAGAAATGATTTCACACACCTCGCCAGAGTTGTTGTGTATCGCGTGTCTTTCTTTCGGGTTGAAATGCAGCGAATCGCCACTGACCAGATCATATTTGTTGTTGCCGACGATATAGCGCACCTTGCCATTCAGCACGTAGACAAACTCGTCCCCCTCGTGGCTGACCTCTTCCGAGCGGTAGTCAATTGGTAGGATCAGTTTGACTGCATTGAGTACGCTGCCGTCAAAGGAGGTGCTCAGGCGCTCATAGCGCTGCATCATGCCGGTGAGGGCATAGCTTTGGCGGGTGTTTTGGTGAGAGTCGGGTGCCTCCTGGCGTGGCAGGGGGAATAGCTCGCTACTTGAGACGCCGAGTGACTTTGCGATGTTGGCCAGCGAGGATAGCGACAGGCCGGTCATGTCCCGTTCGGCCTGGGACAGGAAGCCTGCAGAAACCCCGGCCTCTTTGGATACTTGTACCAGTGTCTTGCCGCAGAGCTTTCTGTATCGCCTTAGTCGTTGGCCTATCGATTCTTCTGACATCGCTGTTGTATTCCCGTTGCGCGGTATGCGCATGTTTTATCAATATCGTGAGTTTGGCAATCAAAATTTAAGTGACACTAAAATTTGCTTGCTATCATGCACTGAATTATTACGCAAAAGACAGGGAGCAGGTGATGGCAATCGGGATTGGTGGTGTCAGCAAGCAGGATGCACTGCAAAAATTATCGTGCATGACGGCAAATGTGCAGCCGATTGAACTGGCTGAATATCAGGCGAGAATGGGCAAGGCCGCGAGTCTGATGCAAGAGCATGGTATTGATGCCATGTATCTGCATGCAGGGACTAGCCTCAAGTATTTTACCGGTCTGAAATGGTATGCCAGCGAGCGTATGGTCGGTGCAGTGCTGACGGCCGGTGGTCAGCTACGTTTTATTGCACCCCATTTCGAGCTGGGTACGCTGGATGAGTATATGGTTCAGCGCGCGCCGGTGAGTGGCTGGCATGAGCACGAATCGCCTTATGCGCTGTTGTTCCGTGTGCTTGGCGAGCTGGGTGTCAATGCTGATCAGGCCAATACCGTACTGGCTATTGATGAAAGTACTCCGTTCTTCGTGTTTGACGGTTTGCGCGAACAAGGTGCGGCTTGTCGTTTCGTCAATGCCAAGCCAGTGACAGCTGGTTGCCGCATGCAGAAATCTGCTGCCGAGCTCGCGCTGATGCAGGCGGCCAAAGACATGACGCTGGAAGTTCACAAGGCGGTTGCCAGCATCTTGCATGAAGGCATCTCCACGCTAGAGGTCGAGGCGTTCATCGATGAGGCGCATCGCAAGGTGGGTGCGGCTGCGGGTTCCTATTTCTGTATCGCCTTGTTTGGCCCGGCGACGGCTTTTCCGCACGGGGTGAAGGAACCGCAATACCTGAAGCAGGGTGATATGGTGTTGATTGATACCGGTTGTGAGCTGCATGGCTATCTGTCGGATATTACCCGCAGCTATGTTTTTGGCGAGGCCAGCGAGCGTCAGCGGCAAGTATGGCAAGCAGAAAAGTCAGCGCAGGCTGCGGCCTTTGCTGCTGCACAGCTGGGCAAGCCTTGCGGCTCGGTTGACCTGGCTGCCAGAGCGCAATTGCAGGTGGATGGTTTTGGCCCGGAGTACGAGCTGCCGGGGCTGCCGCATCGTACGGGTCATGGCATCGGGCTGGATATTCACGAGTGGCCGTATCTGGTGAGTTCTGACCAGACGCCGCTGGCGGTCGGCATGTGCTTCAGTAATGAGCCGATGATATGCGTGCCGGGAGAGTTTGGCGTGCGGCTGGAGGATCATTTCTACATGACCGAGCAAGGCCCGCGCTGGTTTACCGAGCCTAGCCACAGTATTGACGATCCGTTTGGTTATCAGCGGTAAACGGACCGTCAATCCGGCTTTGTACTAGCCTGGTGTGAGGTCGGCGGCCACGGTGCTGACGGCCTCTTTTTCCAGCCAGTCATGAATGGCCTTGGCAGCCAGCAGCCATTGCCTGTCCAGCATCACCATATGGCCCAGTTCGTCGATATTGCATTGCTTGGCATTCAGGCGTTGCACGACCTCGCGAACATCGCTGTCGCCGATCAGCAAGTCAGACTTGCCCAGCAAGACCAGCGCATGATCAGGGCGTTGGCTATATCTTGCGGCCAACGTTGACCAGCTCATGTCGAGCAGGGCTTTCTGGCTTTCGGGCCGGCAATGGCTAAGGCACCATTCGATATCCTTGTCCGAACTGTGTTCGCTGAACAGCAGGGCGCGTACGCTGTCAGCATCCATGCCGGTGCCGGTCAGCTGAAACATATTGAGCCGGGTCAGCAGGTCGGGGCGCTGACACATCATGCGCCAGGTCGAGCGTGACAGCCCGCTGGCCGGTACGGGTGCCAGCAGGGCGACGGCGTGCAGCGGGTGTCGGGTCAGGTATTCCTGCACCACAAAGCCGCCCATGGAGTGGGCGATGATGATAGGCTGCGGGTCACCCAGCAAGGTCAGCGCTTGCGCAAGATTATCGACATAACGATCAATGCCCGGCGGCAGACCATTGCTGTTGGGTGATTTGCCGTGGCCCTCGAAGCTGAGGGCCCAGCAATCAAAACCTTGTTTGGCAAACCAGGGCATGAAGCGCTCATGCCAGCAGCTGGCATCCGAATAAGCGCCATGTAAAAACAGCAATGGACGCGTCTGGCGTGACTTGCCCATTGCCGGTTTGTGTATCAGTTCAAGTGCGGACAAATCAGAGTACCTCCGCCGCGTGGTCGGCGAGTCGCGAGCGCTCGCCGCGTTGCAAGGTGATATGGCCCGAATGCGGCCAACCTTTGAAGCGATCTACGACATAAGTCAGGCCAGAGCTGCCTTCCGTCAAGTAGGGGGTGTCAATCTGGCTGATATTTCCCAGGCAGACAACCTTGGTGCCCGGGCCTGCACGGGTAATCAGGGTCTTCATCTGCTTGGGCGTCAGGTTTTGCGCTTCGTCGATGATCAGATACTTGTTGAGGAAGGTGCGGCCGCGCATGAAGTTCAGCGATTTGACCTTGATGCGGCTGCGGATCAGGTCGCGGGTGGCGGCGCGCCCCCAGTCGCCACTGTCATCTTCGCTGCGATTGAGCACATCAAGGTTGTCTTCGAGTGCGCCCATCCATGGCAGCATTTTTTCCTCTTCGGTGCCAGGCAAAAAGCCGATGTCTTCGCCGACTGGCACCGTCACCCGCGTCATGATGATTTCGCTGTACAGCTTTTGTTCCAGCGTCATGGCGAGGCCGGCAGCCAAGGTCAGCAAGGTCTTGCCGGTACCGGCCTGGCCCAGCAAGGTCACGAAATCGATCTCCGGGTTCATCAGCAGATTCAGCGCGAAGTTTTGTTCGCGATTGCGTGCGGTGATGCCCCAGACATTGTTTTTCTGGTGACTGTAATCCTTGAGGGTTTCGAGTGTGGCTTCTTTGCCTTCCTGCTGGATGACACGGGCTTGCAGGGTTTGATCGCCGCCTTGCCATAACAGCTGGTTCAGCAGCAGCTTGTTGGCATCCGGGCCTTTGAGCTGGTAATAGGTGCGACCGTTTTCCTGCCAGGATCGCAGCTCCTTGCCGTTTCTGTCCCAGAACTGGCTGTTGATTTCGAGTGTGCCGGTATACAGCAGGTCGCTGTCTTCCAGCACCTTGTCGTTGAAGTAGTCTTCGGCATCCAGCCCCAGCGCACGTGCCTTGATGCGCATATTGATGTCTTTCGACACCAGTACGACCTCGCGTTCGGCATCGTGCTGCTTCAGTGCCATCACGATGCCGAGTATCTGGTTATCGGCCTTGCCGACTGGCAGCGGATTGGGTAGTCGTGTATCGAGCAGGCGAGTCTGCAAAAACAGGCGGCCACTGGCGGCCTGATGGCTCTTGCTGCCTAGCGGGATGCCATCGTCGATATTGCGTTGCTGGCTGACCAGCTCGTCAATGAAGCGGCTGGCCTGGCGGCCGTTGCGGGCAACTTCGGACATGCCTTTCTTGTGATCGTCGAGCTCTTCGAGAGTGATGATGGGGATGTAGATGTCGTGTTCTTCGAAGCGGAACAGGCAGGTGGGGTCATGCAACAGCACATTGGTGTCGAGGACGAACAGTTTGCTGATCTTGCTTTTCTTGCGGCCAACCATGATTACCCCCTTGTCTGGTCAGGCCTGATGGCCTGACCGTGATCATCGCGGTGCCGGCAGAGATTTTATCCGGCTGTCGGCACCTGGCTCAGGGACTCGATGAAGGCGAGTACTTCATCGACGTGTCCGGGCACCTTGACGCCGCGCCATTCGCGCAGGATCTGGCCTTGGCCATCCAGAACGAAAGTGCTGCGCTCAATGCCTCTTACCTGTTTGCCGTACATGTTTTTCATTTTCATGACAGCAAACATCTCACATACAGTTTCGTCCGGATCGCTGATCAATTCAAATGGCAAAGCGTACTTGGCGCGGAAATTTTCATGGGATTTCAGGCTGTCACGCGAGACGCCGAAAATCGTGCAGTTGGCCGCAAGAAAGCGCTCGTGCAGATCGCGAAATGCCAGTGCCTCGTTGGTGCAGCCCGGCGTGTTGTCCTTGGGGTAGAAGTAGGCAATGGCAAGGCCGCTGGCCGGCAGGCGGGCAGTCAGGCCGCTGGTGGCCGGGGCTTCAAAAGCGGGGATAATCGTGCTCATGGTGGTCTCCATGTGGGTGATGTCGTCTGAGCAAAACCAGTACGGCACCGCTGCCGCCCTGATGGCTGTCGGTTTCACAAAAGGCCAGTACGTCCGGGTGCTGGCTTAACCAGCCGCGTACCATTTTGGGCAGTACCGGTTCGCCGCGCGAGCTCAGGCCTTTGCCGTGAATGATGCGCACGCAATTGCCTTGCTCGCGTTTTCGGTGCAAAAACACGGTCAGCTGTTCGTGTGCGGTGTGACGGTCAAGACCATGCAAGTCGAGCTCGCCGCAGACAGGCCAGTGTCCGCTCTTGAGGCGGCGCAGGCTGTTGCTGGCAATGCCGGGGCGGCGATGTTCGTAAGGAAGCTGTGCCGGTTCAAACCAGGCTGACATTTGTGTCAGCAGGGCATCGGTGGTCAGCAAGCTGTGGGATTTGCCATGCATGGGGCGCGGGCGTGGCTTGGGCAGTTGCGGGATGTGACGATTGTCAGGCTTGAGTGGCTTGACGCCGGGGACGGCAGACGGGAAGTCGATTTCAGCCGCAGGCGGCTCAGGGTTGGCCGCAGCCGGCGCCACGGGGGCGCGGGGCTGCAGCTTGATTTGCTTCAGTTGCGACTTGAGTGCTTTCAAGCAACTTACTTCAGCTGATCCAGATAACGCTCGGCGTCCAGAGCGGCTTGGCAGCCGGAGGCGGCGCTGGTTACGGCCTGGCGGTAGATATGATCCTGCACGTCACCGGCAGCGAAGACACCTTCGACGCTGGTGAGGGTGGCATTGCCATCGCGGCCGCCACGGGTAATCAGGTAGCCGGTTTCATCCATTTCCAGCTGGCCTTTGAAGATGTCGGTGTTCGGCTTGTGGCCGATGGCGATGAAGACGCCCATCAGGCCGATATCTTCGCTGCTGCCGTCGTTGAATTTCAGGCGAACACCCGTCACGCCGGAAGCATCGCCGAGGACTTCATCCAGATTGGCATTCAGCTTCAGGGTGACTTTGCCTTCGGCAACGCGAGCCATCAGCTTATCGATCATGATCTTTTCGGCGCGGAAGCTGTCGCGGCGATGGATCAGGGTCACATGCTTGGCGATGTTGGCCAGATAGAGTGCTTCTTCAACGGCAGTGTTGCCACCACCCACGACGGCTACGTCCTGATTGCGGTAGAAGAAACCATCGCAGGTCGCGCAGGCGGAAACGCCTTTGCCGGAGAACGCTTGCTCGGATGGCAGGCCCAGGTACTTGGCGGAAGCGCCAGTGGCGATGATCAGGGCGTCGCAAGTGTATTCGCCGCTGTCGCCGATCAGGCGGTAAGGCTTCTCATCCAGCTTGGTAGTGTGGATGTGATCAAAGATCATCTCGGTACCGAAACGCTCGGCATGCTGCTGGAAGCGCTGCATCAGCTCCGGGCCCATTACGCCGGAAGCGTCGGCAGGCCAGTTATCAACCTCGGTCGTGGTCATCAGCTGGCCGCCTTGGGCGAGGCCGGTAATGATGACCGGTTTCAGGTTGGCGCGTGCCGCGTAAACGGCAGCAGTGTAACCGGCAGGGCCGGAACCGAGGATGAGAAGCGGGGAGTGACGAGTCTGGCTCATGTTTTTTTCCTGTCAAACAGAAACGATAAGGCGTATTCTAACAGCTAAAGCACCTGTATCCGATTGAGTGTTGCTACTTGCCGGATAGATTTCGATTATCAACCATAGCAAAGGAGGATTTCATGGATGGCATTTCGGCGGCATCGGCGCAGAATATCAAGCAAACCACAGAAACTTTCGTGCTGAAGAAGGCTATGGAAGTGGCAGGAGATTCGGTGTTGAGTCTGGTTGGGGCGGCGGTTTCTGCATCGCCAAATCAGACCAATAATCCGCCAAATCTGGGTAATCGCATTGATGTGCGTGCCTGATGCCTTGAGGCAGTAAAACAAGAACGGGAGCCTTGGCTCCCGTTTTTCATTGCAGCTCAGGCGCTGGCACTGATAGCCGGGCCACTTGGCGGGCCGGCATCCTGCAGCAAGGACTGGTTGGCCTGATATTGCACGACAGCCTGCCTGGCAGGGTTGCCGCTGAAGCGCTGGTCTGCAAGTTCATTGCGATTCTGCGCAGGTGGATTGCTGGCAGGAGGGCGTGGCGCGGCTTCCGCGCGAACGGCATCGTTGGCGCTGTTGCCGCGGTTCTCGCTGCCTTGACTGTTACTGCTCTGTGCCGTGACGGCCTGGTTGGCCGCAACCTCACGCTGGCGATCAAACAGCTGGCTTTGCAGGGCGCTGCTGGTGGCGCTGATGGCATTGCTGCTTACCGGTGGTGCGGCCGGTGGCGGGGCAGCTTGTTCTGCTGCCGGTGCGGGCGTGGCGACGGCGGCGGGCGGGCTGTCTTCCGGTCGCTCGCGTACATTGCGGCCAACGTTGCTGACCGGGCTGTTAAAACTGTTAATCGCGTTCAGGTTCAGATCCATGATGGCGAGTCCCATGGCTTGGATTTGATTCTATTGTAGCGCAAGTACTTGATGTTGTTGGTGGTGAAGGCAGTCTGATCATCCAGATAATCAGGCCAAGTCCGAACGTAACCAACCCCGCGCCGAGCAGGGCCTGGTCAGCACGGAGCTGATAGCTGCTGAAGCCGATGGATAGCGTAATGGTGCAGATGGCAATGGTTTTGCTTCTGCGTGTCATGGTGCGATGCTGTTGCCACAGTCGCAACGGCGGGCCGAAGCGCGGGTGGTCGAGCAATTTTTGCGACAAGGCCGGATTGCTACGCGAAAAGCATGCCAAAGCCATGATCAGGAAGACGGTTGTTGGCATGACCGGCAGTAGTGCGCCGATCAGGCCCAAGAGCAAAAACAGGTAGCCGGCGACCAGCCAGAGCATTCGCAGGGGCTTTTGCATGCACCTCTCCGTGTGGTCGTGCCGGATTCAGTTTGGGCTGTTG
This sequence comes from Vogesella lacus, assembly GCF_979366295.1. Taxonomy (NCBI): domain Bacteria; kingdom Pseudomonadati; phylum Pseudomonadota; class Betaproteobacteria; order Neisseriales; family Chromobacteriaceae; genus Vogesella; species Vogesella lacus. The sequence goes on along the minus strand of NZ_CEETQT010000010.1, from coordinate 50,418 downwards.
TTCAGGGTGAGGGCCAGCATGCGCTCCGCCAGCTCGCTGACAGACAGATCACCACTATCGCGATACCACTGCACCGTCCAGTGCAGGCTACCCAGCAGGGTGCGACGCAGTAGGCGGGTGTCCTGCTTGACGAGGCCTTCGGCAGCAGCCTGATCCAGTACGTCCTGCCACAACGCTTCGTAGCGGTCGCGCAGGATGATCAGCCCCGGTTTGGCGTTGTCCGACACGCTGCGCCATTCGTAGAGCATCACTTCCAGCGCGGCCTGGTTGTCACCCAGCAGCGAGTGCAGATGGACGTGGAATAGTGCGGCCAACTTGTCGTGGGTGTTTTTGGCTTGACCCAGTGCGATGGCCAGTTGTTCGGTCGTGGCGGTAATGCCCAGCGCCATCACCGCCACCAGAATCTCTTCCTTGGTGCGGAAATGATAGAACAGGCTGCCAGACTGTAGGCCGACGGCATTGCCGAGGTCGCGCACCGTGGTGCGTTCGTAACCCTGATCGCGGAACAGGCGGGCGGCCGCACGGATCAGCTCCATGCGGCGGCTATTGTCTTCGGTGTGGCCAGGCAAGGTTTTACTCATCTTGAATTTCCACGGTGATTGGCAGGGGGGCGCGGTTCAGCAGTTGTTCGCAGGCTTGCAGGACGCGTTGCGGCTGCATGTCTTCGAGGCAGCGCAGGTGCTGATAAGGGCACTGGCGCTCGAAGCAGGGGCTGCAGTCCAGACCCAGCGTAACGATTTCAGCCTTGTCGCTCAAGGGCGGGGTGAAGTCGGGGCTGGATGAGCCATACAGGGCTACCAGCGGCAGATCCAGTGCGGCTGCAACATGCATGAGGCCGGAATCATTGCAGACGGCGAGCTTGCACAGCGCCAGCAAATCGATTGCCTCATCGAGGCCGGTCTTGCCGCACAGATTGATGGCGATGTCGCTGCTGAGGCGGCTGATCTCATCACCGATTTCCTGATCCTTGCCCGAGCCGAACAGCCAGACCTGAAAGCCTGCCTCGTGCAACATACGTGACAGGGCAGCAAAGTGGCGTGCCGGCCAGCGCTTGGCCGGGCCGTATTCGGCACCCGGGCACAGTGCGATAGCCGGTTTGTCGAGATTCAGGCCAATGCGGCTGGCGGCTTCGGCGCCCTTGGCAGTCGAGCCTTGCAGTGAAGGGTAGGGAATCGGTCGTTGCAGGGCGTGGCGGGGCGCTTCGGCAAGTATGCAGAAGCGCTCGACCATGGTTGGCAGCTCGTGCTCGTCCAGTTCGCGCAGATCATTCAACAGGCCGTAGCGCATTTCACCGGTAAAGCCGGTGCGCAGCGGAATGCCGGCCATGAAGGGGATCAGTGCCGCCTTCAGCGAGCCGGGCAGTACGACCACCTGATCGAACTTTTCTTTCGCCAGTTCGCGCGCAACGCGCCAGCGCTCGCCCAGACGCAGCTGGCCATGGCCGAAGGGATTCAGGTGGGCCTTGGCCACCTCGGGCATGCGTGCCAGGAGTGGCAGCGTCCAGGCCGGTGCAAACACATGCAGCTCGACGCCGGGGTTGCGCTCGTGCAAACGGCGGTACAGCGGCTGTGCCATGACGCCATCGCCCACCCAGGACGGGCCGATTACCAGTATTTTTTTGATCATGTAGCAATTAAAAAAGGTGCGACGTTGGCCGCACCTTGTCAAAGTGAAGAGCCGGCTCAGTGATGGCCGCTAACCGGGCCGTTCAGCTTGTAGCGGGTGCCACAGTAAGGGCACAGCGCTTCGCCGCCGTTCTTGACGATAGGCAGGAATACGCGCGGATGCGAGTTCCAGGCCACCATGTCTGGCGTAGGACAGTGCAGCGGCAGGTCCTTGCCGGTGACTTCGATCAGGCGTTCCTTGTTTTCTTTCAGCTCGGCCATGGTATTGCTTTCAGTTCTTTGCCCGCAGGCGGTTAGTCGATATAGGTGAGCCAGTGCTGCTTGTCGGCAGCCAGGCCTTTGACGCAGTCAAAGTAGCGTTTCTGGATGGCGGCGGTGATCGGGCCGCGTGTGCCTTCGCCGATAGGGCGGCGGTCCAGTTCGCGGATCGGGGTCACTTCGGCGGCGGTGCCGGTGAAGAAGGCTTCGTCAGCCGTGTAAACCTCGTCGCGGGTAATGCGTTTCTCGATGATCTCGTAGCCCATCTCTTCGGCCAGTTGCACTACGGTGTCGCGGGTAATGCCTTCGAGTGCGCTGGTGAGATCCGGCGTGTAAATCTTGCCCTTGCGGATGATGAAGATATTCTCGCCCGAGCCTTCGGCGACAAAACCGTCCACGTCCAGCAGCAGGGCTTCGTCATAGCCTTCAGCCGTGGCTTCGTTGTTGGCGAGGATGGAGTTCATGTAGTTGCCGTTGGCCTTGGCCTTGCACATGGTGATGTTGACGTGATGACGGGTGAAGGAACTCGTCTTCACGCGGATGCCTTTTTCCAGGCCGTCTTCGCCCAGATACGCACCCCATGGCCACGCAGCCACGATCACCTGTACATCATCCTGTTTCGGCGCTACGCCCAGTTTGCCGGAGCCGTAAAACGCCATCGGGCGGAAGTAGCAGGACTTCAGCTTGTTGGCACGCACCACGTCGATATGCGCCTGATTGATCTCGTCCTTGCTGAACGGCAGCTGCATGCCGAGAATCTTGGCGGAGCGGAACAGACGGTCGGTATGGTCCTGCAAGCGGAAGATTGCCGGGCCTTGCGGGGTTTCGTAAGCGCGCACGCCTTCGAAGACGCCCATGCCGTAGTGCAGGGTGTGGGTCAGCACGTGGGTGGTGGCATTGCGCCAGTCAACCAGTTCGCCGTTGTACCAGATGAATCCGTCACGATCAGCCATCGACATGGTGAATCTCCGTTTTGTCCTGTTTTTGATATCGCGCCATTATAGCGCTGTGTCGCTTGCTTGTGTTCTCAAGCAAGTGCTTGGAAAACATGCTGCCACAATCCGCGTACCTGCCGGTAGTCTTCCTGCGGAATGTCATGCACCTGCTTGCTGTCGTTCAGTCTGGCCGAGTGTTGCAGGCGGCGGAAATAACGGTAGGCACTTTGCACATGGGTGGCCATGTCTTCCGGTATCAGGCCAACGTTGGCCGCAAAACCCAGCAGCGCGATATTGCCGCTGTTGCGGGTGAGCTCGGGATAGTCGGCAGCGTGGGCAAGGATCAGATACTGGGTGATGAACTCGACATCAACGATGCCGCCGCGCGCATGTTTGATGTCGTCATCGTGTGCCGGGTGGCTTTCCAGCATCTTGTGGCGCATGCCGATGATTTCGTTGCGCAGCGCCGGCAGCTGCCGCGGCAGCGTCAACACCTGATGGCGAATCGCTTCGAAACGCTCGCCTATGGCGGCATCGCCGCAGACAAAGCGTGCGCGTGTCAGCGCCTGATGCTCCCACAGCCAGGCTTGGCGGTGCTGGTATTGCTCGAAAGCCGGCACGGTGCTGACCAGCAGGCCGCTGTCACCATTCGGGCGCAAGCGCAAATCCAGCTCGTACAGCGTGCCGGCGGCGGTGACGCTGGTCAGCCAGTTGCCGATCTTGCGCGCGAGGCGCGAGTAGATTTCCTGCGCATCGGGATGGTCATCGTCGTAGAGGAAAATCACGTCGAGATCCGAGGCATAGCCCAGCTCTTTGCCGCCGAGTTTGCCGTAGCCGATGATGCTGAATTGTGGCGTGTCGCGATGCTTTTTCGGCAGGCCGGCCCAGCAGTGACGCAAGGTGGCATCCAGTACCAGATCAGCCAGGGCCGACAGCTCGTCCGACAGCGCCTCCAGCGTCCACATGCCGGCCAGATCCTGCGCCACCAGACGGAAGGTCTGGGCATGCTGGAAGTGGCGCAGGGTGTCCATCTGCGCCTCGACATCGGCGTGGCAATCCTGCAACTGTTGCTCCAGCTGTGCGGCCAACGTTGGCCAGTCCGGCGCGGCATACAACACGCGGCCGTCCAGCAACTCGTCCAGCAGAATCGGGTGGCGGTTCAGATAAGCGGAGACCCAGGCGCTGGACGAGTACAGCGAAGCGAGGCGTTGCAAGGTTTGCGGATACTCCTGCAGCAGCGACAGATAGGCGGCGCGGCGGCTGATGGCTTCCAGCAGGCTGATGATGCGCGACAGGGTGGCGTCCGGGTTGTCAAAGCCGGCGGCAACCTCGATCAGCGGCGGCAGCAGGGCGTCCATCTTGTGGCGGCTGGCATCCGGCATTTGCAGATAACGTTGGCCGCAAGCCATGCTGCGCAACTGGCGCTGCACATCCTCGGGCTGCTGATAGCCCAGTTGGCGCAGAGTGTCGGCGCAATCGGTACTGGCGATGTCCAGCCACAGATTTTGTAGCGGATGAGCAGCCGCACCCTCGGTCGGCAGCAGGAATACCTGCTCGAAGTGACGGGTCACGCGGTGGCGGTGCTGGTTCAGTACCTGCATGAAGCCCGCCCAGTCGGCAAAACCCATGCTGCCGGCGATGCGGGTCTGGTTCTCGCTGCTGGTTGGCAGATTCTGGGTTTGCTGATCGTCGAGATACTGCAGGCGGTGTTCGAGATTGCGCAAAAAGGTATAGGCATCCAGCAACTCGGTCACGGCGTCAGGTTCCAGCAGGCGCAGCTCGGCCAGCAGGGCGTAGGTGTCACGTGTGCTTTTCAGCTGCAGGCGGCGCTCGCGGCCGCCGCGAATCAGCTGGAATACCTGGGCGATGAATTCGACCTCGCGGATGCCACCCGGCCCCAGCTTGATATTGTCGGCCATGTCGCGGCGGGCGACTTCGCGGCGAATCTGTGCGTGCAGCTCGCGCATCGCGCCATAGGCGCCGTAGTCCATGTATTTGCGGTAGACGAAAGGTCGCACCAGTTGCGCCAGATAGCTGTCGTCGCCACTCATCACCCGTGCCTTGATCCAGGCATAGCGTTCCCACTCGCGGCCTTGGGTCAGCAGATAGTTTTCCAGTGCGGCGAGGCTCATCACCAGCGGGCCGGAGTCGCCATAAGGCCGCAGGCGCATGTCGACGCGGAAGACCTGGCCATCGTAGGTCAGGTCGTTGATGGCGCGAATCAGCTCTTTGCCGAGGCGGGTGAAGTATTCGTGGTTGGATGTCTTGCGGCGGCCATTGGTCTCGCCGTCTTCTGGGTAGATGAAAATCAGGTCGATGTCGGACGAGACGTTCAGCTCGAAGCCGCCCAGCTTGCCCATGCCGATCACGATCAGCTCCTGCACTTCGCCGCTTTCCTCGCCTATCGGGTCGCCAAAGGCGGCCAAGCCCTGGCGTGCTACCGGCAGAGTCTGCTGTACGGCAAAATCGGCCAGCGCGCTGGTGGTGGTGACGACTTCGTGCAGATCGGCCAGGCCGGCCAGATCGCGGCTGATCAGCCTGGCCATGATGGCGGCGCGCAGTTTGCGCAGGGGCGGAATCAGCTCGTCGACGCTGCTGATGGCCTGCCAGTCGGCAAAGGCCAGCATTTCCTGGCGGTCAAATGGCTGTGCCAGCGATGCTTCGAGACGTTCAAGCTGTGCCGGATGGGCGTTCAGCAGGCGGTCCAGATAAAAACTGAATGCACGCGCACTAGCGATGGCCTCGTGGTTTGCTGGCATAATGTCCTTTCAACGCCATGACGAAATCGTGAACGAACATTCTACCGCCTCCGCAGCACCCGAAGTAAAGCAGGCTGATCACAGCTTGCGCGTGCTCAAGATCCTCCGACCGCTGACTCGTGCGCTGGCCTGGCTGCTGGCGGGCCTGTCTGTCTTTCTGCTGCTTGCTTTTCTGTTGTTCCGCTATCTGCTGTTGCCGCAGCTGGACAGCCTGCGCCCAGGCTTTGAGCGCCTGCTTGGCGAGGCGGTTGCCATGCCGGTCAAGGTTGGCCGCATCGAAGGCGAGTGGCAGCTGTGGGGGCCGCGCTTCGTACTGCACAGCTTGTCGCTGCAGCCCAGTCACAGCGCGCCGGCCATTGCCTTGTCGCGTATCGAGCTGGTGCCGTCATGGAAAAGCCTGCTGTACCTCGAGCCGCGGCTGACCAGTCTGCAACTCGATGATTTGTCGCTGGCCTTACGCCGCGATCGTGGCGGGCGACTCTTCCTGAACGGTATTCCCTTGCAACAGCCGCAGACTGCGGCCAACGATTACCGCGTGTTTGACTGGTTGCTGCGGCAGGATCATATCCAGCTGCGCTTGCGCGAGTTGAGCTGGCGCGACGAAATGCTGTCCTTGCCGCCCTTGAGCCTGCAAGGCTTGAGCCTGTCGCTGCGCGATGGCTGGCAAGGTCACCGTCTGCAGTTGCAAGGCAAGCCGGACAGCCGTTTGCTGCCGGGCTTGTCGGTAGACGCCAGCTGGCGTGGCGGCGAGATTGCCGATTTTGCCGAATGGGCGGGCGATGTCAGCGTGCAGACCGGCAGTGGCGAGCTGTCGCTGATCAAGCGCTACTGGCCGGATGCGCCGTTTGCCGGCAAGGGCCGCGCCAGCTCCTTTGTGCAGGCCGGCTTTGCCGAAGGCCGTATCATGTCGCTGCACGCCAACTGGCAGGTCGAGGATGTGGCTTTGGCGGTGCGTCAGCAGAATGTGCCGCTGCCAAGGCTGGCGGGCGAGGTTGATTACCAGAGTCCGGCGGCCGGCGAGCATCGCTTTCAGGCCAAACACCTGACACTGGCGACGGATAAAGGCTATCTGCTGAAGGATGCGGCTATCGAGGCCGGCTGGCATGTGGCGCGCGGTGGCCGTTTACGCGCCGACAAGGTGGTGCTGGATACGCTGTGGCCGTGGCTGCAGGAGCGCGTGCCGCAATGGCAGGACTTTCCGCTGCGCGATTTCGCCGGCGAGTTGCACGATGTGGTGTGGCAATGGCAAGGGCCGCTGCTGAAGCCGAAGCATTATCGTCTGAGCAGTCAGTTCAACCGTGTGGCAACGGTCTGGCGTGATGGCCCGGCACTGGCAGGCGCCTTGCGTGGCAAGCTGCTGCTGGGCAGCGATGGTGGCGAAGTACAGTGGCAGGGCAATGATCTGCAGCTACGTTGGCCGCAACAACTACGTGAGACCTTGGCCGTGCCAGCCATGGATGGCCGTTTGCAATGGTCGCGACAACCGGAAGGCGTGTGGCGGCTGCAACTGCCACAGCTGAAAGTGCAGACCGGCGATTTTACCGCCCAGATTCAGGGTGGCTGGCAGCTGGCTGACAAGGTCAGCGGCCGGCTGGACATCAGTGTGCCGCAGGTGGATGTGGCACGGGTGCCGGCTTATCTGCCGGAAATCATCGGCAAGGATACGCTGGATTGGCTGTATGCCGGCCTGCGCGGCGGCGTGGCGCGCGAGGTGAAGTCTGTAGTCGAAGGTGATTTCGCCAGCTTCCCTTTTGCCGGTGGCAAGGGCGGGCGTTTCGAGGTGACAACCGCCATCGACAATGGCCGTTTGCGCTTTGACCCGGCCTGGCCGGATCTGGAAAACATCCAGGGCCGTTTTGTCATGCGCAATGACAATATCGAGATCAGCGCCAGCAAGGCGGCCACGCTGGGGCTGGATCTGGCGCAGGTGCGGGTGGCGCTGGATGATCTGGTGACGCGGCCAACCGTGCTGCACATTCAGGGCAAGGTAGCCGGCAAGCTCGCCCAGATGCTTGCCTACACCGGCAAGTCGCCAGTGGATGGCTGGCTGGACGGTTTTCTGGCGACGCTGGCTGCCGAGGGCGCGGCCAGGCTTGATCTGGGGCTGAATATTCCGCTGGATGATCCTGAAGCCAGCAAGGTAGACGGCAAGCTTGCGCTAGCGGGCAATCGTTTGGGTTTCAGTGATTTGCCGCTGCCGCCGCTGACCGAAGTCAATGGCAACCTCGCGATCAACGAACGCGGCGTGAATACAGCGGGCATCCACTTTGCTGCCATGGCTGGCAAGGGTGTCTTGCGCGCCACGCAACATGGTGAGGATATCGGCTTTACCGTCGAGGGTGACGCCGATGTCAGCCAAGTGTTGCAGCGTTATGTGCCGATGTTGCAGCCATTCGCACATGGCCAGTTGCCATATCGTGCGAATTTCACCGTAGGCAAGGTGTTGTCGCCAGTGCATATCAGCAGCAGCCTGCAGCCGGTATCGTTGTCGGCCCCGGCACCCTTAACCAAGGCGGCCGGTGAATTCTGGCCGCTAGAGCTGGAAATCAGGCCGGAGGCGCAGCAGTGGCTGGTCAACTGGCAACAGGCACCGCGTGCGGCAGGGCAAGTGAAACTGGATGCCGGGGGCAATCTGCGGGCGGTCAGCGTCGGTGCCGGCGTGGCAGCACCTTTGCAGGATGGCGTGATCAGCATTGCCATCAGCCAGCCGCAGCTGGCGCTGATGCCGTGGCTGCAGGCTTTGCAGCAGGCCAGTGCGGCCAACGGTGAGGTGAGCGGGCAGAGCTTCCCCTTGCTGTTGCGGCTGAAAACCCCGTTGCTGACGGCGGCCGGCTACCGGCTGGAAGATGTGGACAGTACGCTGCGCTGGGCGGGTGGTGCCGAGCCTTTCTTGCTTGACTGGCAAAGTCAGGCGGCGGCCGGGCAGTTGCGTTATGTCTGGCAGGATGGCGGCCAGCTGAGCGGCAAGCTGTCGCGTTTGCGCCTGCCTTTGCCCGAAGAAGAGTCGCAGCCAGCACTGGGCGTCAATGATGTGGCCGATATGCCGGTTCCGGCACTGGATGTGGCGGTCGATAACCTGAGCTGGCGAGAAAGCGCGCTCGGTGCGCTGCATGTGCAGGCGCGGGTGCAGGACAATATCTGGCAGTTCCAGCGGCTGAGCCTCGGCATGCCTGATAGCGAGCTGCTGCTGAGCGGGGTGGCAGCGCGACAGCGGGATGCGGCCACGCGCATCAATGTGGCCGTCAAGACGAAGGATGCTGGTGCGCTGCTCGCACGTTTTGGCATGAACGATGTGCTGATTGGCGGCCAAGGTGAGCTGCAAGGCCAGCTGCAGTGGCCGGGGCGTTTTCTGGACTTCCAGTCGGCGCAGCTGGCCGGCAATCTGGCCCTGTCGCTGGAGCGCGGGCGTTTTGCCGAGGTGAATCCGGGCGCGGCGCGCTTGTTGGGCATCCTCAGCTTGCAGTCCATCGGCCGGCGTATCCGGCTGGATTTCACCGATGTTTTCAGCAGCGGTTTCTCGTTTGATACGCTCAAAGGCGATGCCAGCATCGCGCAAGGCGTATTCCGCAGCAATAATGTGAAAATGAGCGGGCCGGGCGCGAGCGTCGAGATGGCCGGCTGGGTCGATCTGGGCAAGGATACCCAGGACCTGCGCGCCAGCATCGTGCCGCACCTGTCGGAAAGCGTGTCCCTGCTGGCGGGGGCCACGCTGGTGAATCCGGTGCTGGGGGCGGTGACCTTGCTGACGCAAAAGATTCTGCAAGACCCGATCAATCGGGTGTTTTCCTTTGACTATCACATCAGTGGCAGCCTCAGCGATCCGGTCGTCGTGAAGATGGGCGAGAAAGTCGAGCCGGCTGCCAGTGCGCCACAAGGAGTTGCCCCATGAAACAGAACTTCACTGTCGCCACCATCCAGATGGTGTCCGGTACCTCGCTTGCGGCCAACCTTGCCACCGCCAGCCGGCTGGTGGCTGAAGCCGCTGCCGGCGGAGCACAGCTGGTGGTGTTGCCCGAGTATTTCTGCCTGATGGGCAAGCACGACAAGGACAAGGTGGCGATACGCGAGGCCTATGGCCGGGGCGAGATCCAGCAGACCTTGGCCGCACTGGCGCGCGAATACCGGCTGTGGCTGGTGGCCGGCACCATTCCGCTGGCTTGCCCCGAAGACGACAAGGTGTTCAACACCTTGCTGGTGTATCGCCCGGATGGCGAGGTGGCCGGTCGTTACGACAAGATTCACCTGTTCGGTTTTACCGGCCATGGCGAGCGCTATTGCGAGTCGGACAGCATCGTGGCCGGCGACACGCCCTTGCGGTTGCAGACGCCGCTGGCCGATCTGGCCTTCGGCATCTGTTATGATCTGCGCTTTCCCGAGCTGTTTCGCGGCATGACGCCGTTTGATGTACTGATCCTGCCGGCGGCGTTTACCGCCACCACCGGGCAGGCGCACTGGGAAGTATTGTTACGCGCCCGCGCCATCGAGAATCAGTGTTATGTGATTGCCTCGGCGCAGGGCGGCCTGCATGAAAACGGCCGCGCCACCCATGGCCAGAGTCTGGTCATCGACCCCTGGGGCAAGATTGTTGCCCAGCTCGACAAGGGTGAGGGAGTGGTGTTTGCCGATATCGATTTTGCCAATCTAGAGCAGGTGCGCAGCCGTTTGCCGGCGCTGGCGCACCGCGTCATTCATTGAAAGTTTCCGCCATGAGTCAAGCGTTTTCCATTGCCGACAGCCTGTTGCTGAGCCCCTATGGCGTGAACGAGCAAGTCATCGACAGCACGCTGTCGCGCATGCTGCAGTATCAGGTCGATTATGCCGATCTGTACTTCCAGTACACTCGCAGCGAGGGCTGGAGCCTGGAAGAAGGCATCGTCAAGGCAGGCAGTTTCAGCATTGATCAGGGTGTCGGCGTGCGTGCGGTATCCGGCGACAAGACGGCGTTTGCCTACTCCGACGATATCAGTGCCGCCGCGCTGCTGAAGGCTGCCGATGCTGTGCGTGCTATCGGTGCCATTGGCGGACAGGGCAGTGCCGGTGCCGTCAGCCAGCGCCAGCCGGCCGCGCGTTATGCGGCTATCGACCCGCTGACCACGCTGTCGGCCGATGCCAAGGTGGCGGTGCTGGAAAAGATCGAGCGCATCGCACGCAGTGTGGACCCGCGCGTGATCCAGGTGATGGCAGGGTTGGCCGCAGAATACGATGTGGTTTATGTCGCGCGCCATGATGGCGTGCGCGCTGCCGATGTACGCCCTCTGGTGCGTATCAGCGTGACGGTGATTGCCGAGCAGAATGGCCGCCGCGAAGTAGGCAGCAGTGGCGGCGGTGGCCGTTACGAGTTGACTCGACTGAATGATGCGCTGATCGAACATCATGCCCGCAAGGCCGTGCAGCAGGCGCTGATCAATCTCGAGGCGCGACCAGCGCCGGCCGGCCAGATGACGGTGGTGCTGGGCAGCGGCTGGCCAGGCGTGCTGTTGCACGAGGCCATCGGTCATGGTCTGGAGGGCGATTTCAATCGCAAGGGTACCTCTGCCTTCAGTGGCATGGTCGGCCAGCGCGTGGCAGCGCCGGGCGTGACCGTGGTTGACGATGGCACCCTGTCTGACCGTCGCGGGTCGCTGGCGATCGACGACGAGGGCAATGCCACTCATTGCACTACGCTGATCGAAGACGGCATCCTGCGCGGCTATATGCAGGATGCGATGAATGCCCGCCTGATGGGGGTGGCACCGACCGGCAATGGCCGTCGCGAGTCTTATGCACACATCCCGATGCCGCGGATGACCAACACTTATATGCTTGGTGGCGATAAGTCCCCCGAAGAAATCATCGCTTCGGTAAAGGATGGCATCTATGCGGCCAACTTCGGCGGCGGCCAGGTGGATATCACCAGCGGCAAATTCGTGTTCTCTGCGTCGGAGGCGTGGAAGATCGAAAACGGCAAGCTTGCCTATCCGGTGAAGGGTGCCACACTGATCGGCAATGGTCCGGAAGTGCTCAACTATGTCGGCATGATCGGTAATGATCTGGCGCTGGATGAGGGGGTCGGCGTTTGCGGCAAGGAAGGGCAGAGCGTGCCGGTGGGCGTGGGGCAGCCGACTTTGCGCATTGATGGTGGCCTGACCATAGGCGGCACTGCCTGATCAGCCAGCTGGCCAAACCGCCCGTAAGGGCGGTTTTTTGTTGGACGGGGCATAGTTGGCCGCAAACATGGTGCTGTGATTTTGTCTGAATCGAAAAAGGCATATTTTAAAGCGATAAATTGCCATTTGATGTGAATGTTTGATTTATTGCGCTATGTCTATTGATGAATTTGGCAGTTGCTATAAAATCCCCGCATTTTGTTGCACTGCAAGATCATCATGTTGCTTACCTTGAAGAGGGCGATGATGCCCAAGACTGAAAATCCGGTGTCCCACAGCTTGCTCGAGGATGTCATGGCCATCCTGATTGGCACATTGCTGGTGTCGTTTGGCGTGGTGATGTTCAAGCAGGCCGGCTTGCTGACCGGCAGCACGGCAGGCATTGCCTTCCTGCTGCACTACCAGACCGGCTTGTCATTTGGCCTGACTTTTTTCCTGATCAATATTCCGTTTTACTGGCTGGCCTGGAAGCGCATGGGCAAGGTCTTTACCATTCGTACCTTTATCGCGGTCAGCCTGCTATCGCTGTTCACCGGCTTGCATGGCCAGTTTCTGGATTTCGGCACATTGAACCCACTCTATAGCGGCCTGATCGGTGGCTTGATGATGGGGATGGGTTTCATCGCGCTGTTCCGGCACAAGGCCAGCCTCGGCGGCATTAATATCCTGGCCTTGTTCCTGCAGGATCGTTATGGCCTGCGTGCCGGTAAGTTCCAGCTAAGCCTGGACTTTGTCATCCTGTTTGCCTCGCTGTTTCTGGTCAGCTGGCAAGCGCTGCTCGGTTCACTGGTTGGTGCGGCCGCGATGAATCTGGTGATCGGCTTCAATCATCGACCGGATCGCTACGTGGTCTAGTTTAGTTGCCTCACAAAAAAGCCGGGACGATAGCGTCCCGGCTTTTTTATTGCAGTAGCGGGATTCAGTGGCTCGGCATGGCCGGCAGAAAACGTATGCCGGTGAGGCTGACCAGTTTGTCATAGCTGATCATTTCCGGCTTTTCCACATCACTATTGGGTGTCCAGTACACCCACGACTTGTTGGCGCTGGCATCGTATACCAGCTTGTAAAGCGCGTCGGGTATGCGAACCTCGCCGGCAAAACGGGCAGGATTGCCGGGCGCGTTGTATGTGCCGGTGATGACGTAAACATCGCCTCTGGCGCGCATCACGTATTTTCGCGTGGCCGCCTCGACAGATCTTGCCCAGACGCCGCGATTATTTTCAGGAGCTTGCGGCACCATGTTGGCGAGGCTGAAGCTCTGCGCCATCGCCTCGGGCGTGGTGCGCTGTGCGGCTGCTGCGAGGTGCCCGCGATCAAAGCCGCTGCCTTTGTAGTCGGCAAGTTGGCCGCGTTCGGCTGATGGCAGTCGTGCTTCTTCATAAAAGCGGTCGGTGCGTTTTTCGTCGGCAGCTTCTTTCAGGCTGCGTGCCGAAAGTTTTTCCGCAGCAAACAGTGGTGCCTTGTTGTTGCCACTGTGCAGGATGGCGAAATCATCAAAGCACAGTTCGCGCAGTTTTCCCTTGGTGATCGTTTCAGGGGTCTGCGGGGCGGTGTGCTGATAGAAGAAGTCTTGGCACTGAGTAAAGCGGGTAGGGGTTAGGTTGGTGGCTGGTTGGCTGGCTGCGTGAGCGGCATTCCAGGGTTGTTGAAAAGCCGTATAGGCAAGGATCAGAGCCAGTGGTGTAAGCAGTAATAACTTTTTCATGCGGCGCAGGTGAGAAACCATAAATTCTACCTGAAATTGCATGCAATTTGTGCTGATTTAAATCATTTCGGATGCTGGGAAAAGGCCGTGCTTTGTTTAATATCTTTTTTTATTCAATGACTTGTTTTTACTGTCACTTATTGCGGTCACTGAAAATGTAATTCTGGTTTCGAGGTGAGGGATGAGTCTGCATCTGTAAATTTATTGAATTCAATTTGACTGCGCGCGATATTCTGGCGCATATACTGTTTGATCCACGTCATTGCTTAACTCGCCCAGCTTGCCGTGTTCAAGCTATATAGATAATCTTGCATTAAGATTGTGGGATGAATCCTGCCCTTATTATTAAGCAATTTGCAGGGTGGTCATCGTGAACGGCTGCTGGTCTATTGTCAGTAAAAAAGTGGTACATGATTGGTAGATGCTGTCCGCTCGCTGCTGAAGAAAGTAATCGACCCGTTCAGTATCTGTTAGACCGCTTTTGCTTGACTCGGATAAGTGCAAGCAAGCCGGCAAGCTATCGAACCCTGAGTTGATCCTTGTCTTGGGTGTATTTGCGAGAAGGACGCGGTATGCTGGTAAGGCACCGATTGAGTGAGATTTGCTATGGCGGCAGGGAAAGATGATGCGGTTGTCGGAGTGAAAATATGGATGCTGAGAGGGCCATAGTTCATTTTGCATCACTTTCAAAATGGATCAGTATTTTCAGGGTGAGCAGCGCCTTGGATTTGGTGTCGTAGCTAAATCAATACTTGGTGGGTGTGTGACTTTGACACACTTTGCCTGGAAATGTGCTGGATACATTTGTGCAGCCTCAGGCGTTGCTGCTTTTTAACTTCCAGATGCATGTCATGTTTGGTTTGCCGACTAGTTTTTGTTGGTGGCTTGGCGTTTGTGGTGCTCAATAATGTGGCTTAAAACCGTTTCGGGATGTTTGCTTGGCAGTCTCAAGAGGCTCTGATGCATGACTCTGTGCATAGTGAGTGATTTGTCGGCAGGGAGAGTGCGGACGGAGTGCCGTCTTGCAGCACTAAATTGAAGGAATAAAAAGTAATGAATAACCAGAACACAATGCTGCATGAGGCTCTCAGCTTGCAGGATGCACTGAATTACGATGCTGCCGAGGCATTGTTCAAAAAGATACTTATGCTGGATGCGGCCAACGTTGTTGCCTTGTATTCACTTGGGGTTATTGCCTCGAAGCATCGGCACGATACAGAGCTGGCGCTTGGTTACTTTGAACGAGCTTGCACCATTTCCGAAAACTTCGTCATGGCTTGGAATGCGCGTGGGGTGCAGTTGCAGGCTTTAGGTCGCTATGTGGAGGCTGGTGAAGCGTACAAGCGTGCTACCGAGCTTGACCCAGCCTATGCTGAGGGCTGGATGAATCATGGAATTTTGCAGCACACCTTGGACAAGCATGTGGATGCACTGCTTGCCTTTGATAAAGTGCTTGAGATAGAGCCTGACAATCCACGGGCGTTGGCTAATCGTGGCATCATTCTCACTCAGCTGAAGCAGGGTGAGCTGGCGATCCAGACATTCAGAAGATTGACCGAGGTTGCACCTGAATATGACGAAGCAGCAGGCCTTTTGCTTTACGAGCAGCTGCACGCTTGTGATTGGGGTGATTTCGATCGACTTTGTGCGCAGATTGTTAATGGTGTGCGTGCTGGGCGGCGTATGTGTAGTACTTTGGCACTCATGTCTATGGTGGATTCGGCACGAGACCATTTCCTGTGTGCGCAGACATATGCCAAGACTTTGCAAAGCAAACCTTTCCCGCAGTTATGGCAGGGTGAGCGCTACGAGCATTCGCGTATTCGAGTCGGCTACCTGTCGCCGGATTTTCGCGAGCATCCGGTTGGCCAGTTGATGATAGGTATCATCGAGGGACATGACCGGCGTGGCTTCGAGACTTATGCCTTTTCGTTGGGGGTCGATGATGGCAGTAGTTTGCGATCTCGATACCAGATGGCGTTTGAGCATTTTTACGATGTACGTAGTCAAACAGCAGAGCAGATTGCGAGGTTGGTCCGGGAGTGCGAGATAGATGTGCTTGTCGACCTTGCCGGTTATACCTCGGATTCACGCACTGGAGTGTTGTTGCATAGACCGGCACCTGTGCAGGTCAACTATCTGGGCTATCCGGGCACAATGGGCTTGCCGTGCATGGATTACATCATTGCCGACCGCTACACGATTCCCGAGCAGGATAAGCAATATTTTTCGGAACAGGTTGTGACGTTGCCGTATACGTATTTGCCAACTGATGCCGGCCTCTGCGCTTCGCCAACCACTCCGCCACGCAGTGAATATGGCTTGCCTGAAAGTGCGATGGTTTTCTGTGCCTTCAACCACGATTTCAAGATTAATCCACGCCTGTTCGATATGTGGATGCGTATCCTGCAGCGGGTGCAGGATAGTGTGCTATGGCTGATGGCTCGTAATGAATCGATCAAAAATAATCTGCGGCGCGAAGCAGCAGTTCGTGGTATCGATCCGGCGAGGCTGATTTTTGCCAGCCGAGTGCCGGAGAAGGCGGATCACCTGGCGCGCTACAGACTGGCGGACTTGTTCCTCGATGCCACTCCTTACAATGCGCATACTACTTGTGCTGATGCACTGCAAGGTGGCTTGCCTGTGATTACCTATCGTGGCAATGCCTTTCCCGGGCGTGTTGCATCAGGCCTCTTGGCCGCAGCAGGTCTGCCTGAGTTGGCGGTAGACTCTTTCGAGGCTTATGAGAATCTAGCTGTTGATTTGGCGCATGATGCTGTGCGTCGTCATGCGTTACGTCAGTACTTGCTGGACAACCGTAGTAGCTTGCCCCTTTTTGACACCCTGCGTTTTTGTCGTGACCTTGAGTCGGCTTACACCACTATGTGGCAGTGCCAGCAGCAGGGGCAGCCAGCTGCTAGTTTTATTGTTGAATCATCTGCTGGAGTCAGCCCTGTTGATCAGATGGTTTCTCCCGCAGCGCCGGAGCCACTGCGCAGTCTGCTCCAGCTGTGTCCACAAATGCCGATTTTAACGGTATTGGATGTGGGCGCTGCGCTGGGTGAGGCTCCGCTATACGATCCACTGATTCGTGCTGGCAAGGCGAGGTTGTTTGGATTCGAGCCTGATCGCGAGGCTTGCAATGCGCTAAACGCGCGCTATGGGGCTCCGCACCGGTTCTTCCCGTATTTTGTTGGTAACGGACATGTGCAAACTTTTCACGAAACAAACTGGGGGTTGACTGGCTCACTTTTCGAGCCGAATACTGCTTTGCTTTCGCACTTCCAGAATTTGGCTGAGGTGACGACTCCGGTGGCGCAGCATGCTGTAGAGACTGTGCGACTTGATGATGTGTCTGAAGTACGAGAAGTCGACTTTTTCAAGATTGATGTTCAGGGCGCGGAGTTGATGATTTTCCAGAATGCCTTGCGCGTACTTGCGTCTACTCTGGTGGTTCAGGTAGAGGTCGAGTTTGTCGAACTCTACAAAAAGCAGCCCTTATTTGCTGATGTAGATGCCTTCATGCGTGCGAATGGTTTCAAATTTCATACCTTCCTTGGTTTTGGCAGCAGGACATTCAAGCCTCTGGTTTGCAATAATAATCCAAACCTGGGGTTGAACCAGCGCTTGTGGTCGGATGCAATTTATGTTCGTGACTGGCAGGCGCTCGGACAATTTAGCGATGTTCAATTGATGAAGATGGCGTTGATCCTGAACGATTTTTACCGCTCCTATGATTTGAGTTATTTGTTACTGTCCGAACTCGATCGTCGAAAGGGGGGCGCGCTAGCTAACGAGTATCTTGATCGTCTCAGGGGAGGTTCGAATTGAAAGTGAGTTCAGATATGAGAGATGAGCTATCTAGTGACAGTGAGTCGATAGTGCAGCGGCTGCATATCGGTGGCAAGCAGGTCCGGGCTGGCTGGAAAATATTCAATGCGATAGCAGCTGAAGGTGTCGACTATCTGGGAGATGTGCGAGATCTGTCGGGTTTTGACGATGGTCAGTTTGCCGAAGTTTATGCAAGTCACGTACTTGAGCATTTATCTCAACAGGAAATCCTGCCTGTGCTGCAGGGAATTGCGCGTATTCTGGTGAGTGGAGGGCGGCTAATGGTATCTGTTCCTGATCTGGACATCCTGTGTCGCCTGTTTGTTTCACCACAATTAGGTGCCAACGAACGATTTCATGTGATGCGGATGCTGTTCGGCGGGCAGACTGATGCCTATGATTATCACTACATTGGTCTTAATTATGAATTCCTGCAGCACTATCTCATTTCTGCCGGATTTAGTAAGGTCACTCGTGTTGAGTCGTTTGGTCTGTTCGATGATACAAGTGAGTTCAAGCCATATGGTGTAGCGATAAGCTTGAACTTATTGGCTATTAAATAAGAGAAATAATGAAAAAAGCACTGATCACCGGGATTACCGGACAGGATGGATCCTATCTGGCAGAGTTCCTGCTTGAGCAAGGCTATGAAGTACATGGTATCAAGCGCCGTGCCTCATCGTTCAATACTCAACGTATTGACCACCTGTACCAGGATCCGCATATCGAGCACGCATCATTCAGATTGCACTATGGTGACTTGACTGACTCTTCCAATCTCACTCGCATCATTTCAGAGGTGCAGCCGGACGAGGTGTACAATCTTGGGGCTCAAAGCCATGTTGCAGTGAGTTTCGAGTCACCTGAATATACGGCGGATGTTGATGCTATTGGTGCATTACGTCTACTGGAAGCGATCCGCTTCCTCGGGCTGGAAAAGAAAACTCGTTTCTATCAAGCTTCGACCTCTGAACTTTATGGTCTGGTGCAAGAGGTGCCGCAACGGGAAACTACGCCGTTTTATCCTCGGAGTCCATATGCGGTTGCCAAACTGTACGCGTACTGGATCACTGTTAATTACCGAGAGGCGTACGGTATGTACGCATGCAACGGAATTCTTTTCAATCACGAGTCACCACGTCGTGGTGAGACATTTGTTACTCGCAAGATTACCCGCGGCCTAGCCAATATTGCCCAGGGTCTGGAGGACTGTCTGTATCTGGGTAATTTAGGTGCGCTACGCGATTGGGGGCATGCTCGAGACTATGTGAAGATGCAGTGGCTGATGCTGCAGCAAGATCAGCCAGAAGATTACGTGATTGCTACCGGTGTGCAATACAGTGTTCGCCAGTTTGTGGAGTGGAGCGCAGCAGAGTTGGGTGTGACTTTGCGATTTGAGGGTGAGGGTGTTGACGAGGTTGGTGTGGTCGCCGCTATCAGCGGAGGCGCTGCCCCTGCGCTCAAGTTGGGTGATGTAGTGATACGTGTTGATCCACGCTACTTCCGCCCGGCAGAAGTTGAAACGCTGCTTGGCGATCCGTCCAAGGCTCGCGAAAAACTTGGGTGGGTGCCGGAAACTACGGTACAGCAGATGTGTGCAGAAATGGTTGCCGCTGATTTGCAGGATGCCCGACGCCATGCTTTGCTCAAGCAGCATGGCTACTCTGTGGCGGTCAGTACGGAAAGTTGAAGAGGAGAGGGGTGGCATTGCCAGCGGTTTCTATTTGACAGTGCGTCAGGATGACAGATTTTTTTCAACTACTCGGAAATTTCTCATGAAATGCAGTAAAGACCTACGCATTTTTGTTGCTGGCCATCGGGGGATGGTGGGTAGTGCCATCTTGCGTCGTCTGAGGGCTCGGGGTTATCAAAACATTATCACCCGTAGTCACGCCGAACTGGATTTGACTAGCCAGGCCGCTGTGGATGCCTTTTTTGCCGAGCAGTCAATCGACCAAGTGTATCTTGCTGCAGCAAAGGTAGGGGGTATCCAAGCAAACAATACTTACCCAGCCGAATTTATCTACCAGAACCTGATGATTGAGGCCAACGTAATTCATGCAGCGCATCAGAGTGGTGTGCAGAAATTACTGTTTCTGGGCTCATCCTGCATCTATCCCAAGCATGCGTCGCAACCAATGCGTGAGGGTGCGTTGTTGACGGGTACGCTTGAACCTACCAACGAACCTTACGCTATTGCCAAAATCGCCGGAATCAAACTATGCGAGAGCTATAACCGGCAGTATGGACGAGATTATCGCAGTGTGATGCCAACCAATCTATACGGCCCCGGTGATAACTACCATCCAGAAAATAGCCATGTCATTCCGGCTCTTATTCGCCGTTTTCATGAGGCTAAACTGGCGGTTTCTCCGCAAGTGGTAGTGTGGGGAAGTGGCGCCCCACGTCGTGAGTTTTTGCATGTCGATGATATGGCTTCGGCATCAGTGCATGTTATGGAGCTGGAGAGTGACAAGTGGCAATCTATTGTTTCTCCAATGTGTTCGCATATTAATGTCGGTAGTAGTCACGATATTACCATCCGTGAGCTAGCCGAGCTTGTTGCTGAGACCGTTGGCTACCATGGCGAGATAGTATTTGATGTGAGCAAACCTGATGGAGCGCCAAGAAAGTGGATGGAGTCCGGCGTACTGCTTAATTCAGGCTGGTTGGTGGAGAAAGAGTTGGGTGTCGGATTGGCAGAGGCATATGAAGATTTTCAGAAGTCTTTTGAGCTGGCGACAACCACCCGCTCTTCGTAGTATTTCTAACTGGCTTTCGAGGCCAACTGATCTCCTCCCGACTAACCGAGCGGTCTAATTTAGAGGTTTCGGGCTTCAAGATGGGCTAACCGGAACTCGCCGGGAGTCCGATCGCCCAACGAACTGTGTGGCCTAAACTCATTGTAATCCCGCCAACGCTCGATCTTGTCACGCGCGTTACCCAGCGACAGAAACCAATGTACGTTCAAGCACT
Organism: Vogesella lacus; assembly: GCF_979366295.1. Taxonomy (NCBI): domain Bacteria; kingdom Pseudomonadati; phylum Pseudomonadota; class Betaproteobacteria; order Neisseriales; family Chromobacteriaceae; genus Vogesella; species Vogesella lacus. The sequence continues at coordinate 30,183 of NZ_CEETQT010000010.1, read as the reverse complement.
CATCCCGCAAGCTGCCATTAAACGACTCGATAAAGGGATTATCCGTGGGTTTTCCTGGACGCGAGAAGTCCAACGTCACACTGTAATGACCCACTAAAAACCTGCACAGGTCATAACTCACACAGGAGCATGTGATGAGTATGACCATGGCAAACGATATCAAACGCTGGACCGCCAAGCGCAAAGCCGCGCTGATGATGGAGATCATTCAAGGCAAGAGCACGGTGGCAGAGGCCTCCCGCGCCTGGGCCTGTCCGAATTTTTGTGTAAACAGGGTTTAGGTTACGCCTGTGGAATGCGCTCCTCGAACTGAATGGTAAAGCGAGTCAGCGCCACCTTCCAATCCCGAATCGGCATGGTCCACTTCTGGCTGATGTTCTTCAGCGCCAGGTTGAACCGCCCCGGGTTTCGCGGAGGCCATTTTGTGTGAGTCAGACCTGCATGGCCAGCTCACTCAGACTGCGATAATAGTTTGCTTCTGCCTCCGCCGGTGGAATGTAACCGATCGGCGCCAGCAAGCGGTGGTGATTGAGCCACGCCACCCATTCCAGCGTCGCTAGCTCCACCGCCTCCAGACTCTTCCACGGCCCGCGCCGGTGAATGACCTCAGCTTTGTACAAGCTATTGATCGTCTCGGCCAGCGCGTTGTCGTAGCTGTCGCCAGTGCTGCCGACCGAAGGCTCGATACCTGCTTCGGCCAGCCGTTCGCTGTAGCGGATCGAGACGTATTGCGAGCCGCGATCGCTGTGGTGGATTAAAGAGTCGCAACTCGGCTGCCGCGCCCACAGCGCCTGTTCCAGCGCATCGAGCACAAACTCGGTGTGCATGTTGCGACTGACGCGCCAGCCAACGATATAGCGGGCGAAGACGTCGACGACGAAAGCGACATAGACGAAACCCTGCCAGGTCGACACGTAGGTGAAGTCCGAGACCCACAGTTGGTTTGGCCGTTCAGCAACAAACTGCCGATTCACCCGGTCCTGCGGACACGCTGCCGCCGGATCGGGGCGCGTGGTGCGAACCGCCTTGCCGCGGCTGACGCCACGCAAACCGAGCTGCCGCATCAGCCGCTCAACGGTGCAGCGTGCCACCGCGATGTGCTCGCGCCGGAGCTGACGCCAGACCTTGTCTGCGCCGTACACCTGCTGATTGACCTGCCAAACGCGCTCGATCTCAACCCTCAACATGTCGTCACGCAGAGCCCGAGGGCTACGCATGGCGGGATCGCGCTGCCGGGCGACATTGCGGTGATAGGCGGACGGGGCAACCTGCAAGATCCGGCAGATCGGCTCGACCCCAAGGCGGTCGCGGTGTGCGTTTATGAAGGCCCTCACGACTTGAAGCGGCGGTCGAGCTCCGCCTGCGCGAAAAATGCGCTGGCCAGTCGAAGGATTTCGTTGGCCTTCTTTAACTCACGCACTTCGCGCTCGAGTTCTTTGACGCGCGCGGCTTCGGTGCCCGCCGGGCCATCGCCCTGGCCAGTATTGCGCTCTTGCTGGCGAATCCAGCGGCGCAATGTTTCAGCGGTGCAGCCGATCTTGGAGGCGATCGAAACGATCGCGGCCCACTGCGATTCGTACTGATCCTTGGCGTCAAAGACCATGCGTACAGCGCGCTCGCGGACTTCCGGGGAAAACTTGGTGGATTTGCTCATGGCTCCATTCTCTCAAGTGAGGGAGCCTCCGCGAAACCCGGGGCGATTCAGGTAGAACAGTTTCAGCAACGCCTCATCACTCGGAAACGAGCCCCGATTCTTCGTCAGCTTTCGCAGGCTCATATTCACCGACTCGATGGCATTGGTGGTGTAGATCACTTTCCTGATCTCCGGCGGATAGTCAAAAAATGGCGTCAACCGAGCCCAGTTGCGTCGCCAGGACTGACCAATCGGCAGATACTCGTCATCCCACTTGGCCTCAAACTCGCCGAGCCGCTGCTCTGCTTCGTCGAGGGTTGCGGATTGGTAGATCCGCTTCAGGTCGGCTGCCACCTCCGGGCGCCGCTTCCACGACACGTAGTTCAGGCTGTGCAGCACCATGTGCACGATGCACAACTGCTACCGGCACGGCTGGCCAGATTCACCGGAATCCGCATCGCTTCCGGGAAGCCCTTCAGGCCATCGACACAGGCGATAAAGATGTCCTATACGCCCCGGTTACGCAGCTCGGTCACGACCTGAAGCCAGAACTTGGCGCCCTCCGTCTGGGCCAGCCGCATCCCCAGTACCTCTTTCTCTCCAGCCAGGGTAACGCCGATGGCGAGATAGACGGCTTTCACGCGGACGGCCCCCTCACGCACCTTCACGTGAATGCAGTCGAGGTAGATGATCGGATAGACCGCATCGAGAGGACGAGCCTGCCAAGCTTTGACCTCTTCGCTGACGGCATCGGTGATGGAGGAGATCAGGCTGGGCGAGACCTCGGCGCCGTACATCTCTTCCAGATGGGCCTGAATTTCCCGCACCGTCATGCCCCGGGCGTAAAGCGAGATGACTTTTCGTCGAATCCGGCCCAGCGGGTTTGGTGCTTGGGGATGAGTTGTGGCTCGAAGGTGCCTTGGCGGTCGCGTGGTACTTCGATAGGTAATTCACCGAACTCGCCCTTGAGGGTCTTGCGGCTCTTGCCGTTACGGGTATTGCCGGCGGGATTGAGCACTGGCTCGTGTTTGCGGTGGCCGAGATGCGCCGCCATCTCGGCATCCAGCGCTTTCTCGACCAGCAGCTTGGTGAGCTGCTTGAGTAGGCCGTTCTCTCCGATGAGGTCTTCGGGCTTCTGGTAATCGGCCAGCAAGCTGTCCAGTAGTGCGTCAGGTACGTTGTGATTTTTCGAGCTCATTGTGTCTCCAGACTAGGTGGCAGTTTCCTGCCAAATGTCTGTTTACACAAAATTCAGTACACGCCCGTCAGTGAGCTTGCGAGAAGTTGAAGCTCGGGTGCCAGCCGCTGTTCTTGGTCGAATCGAGTTGTTGTTCGATGTGCTGGTCGATATCAAGAATGAGCTTGGCATCGCCTAGATACCCATTGCAGCGTACAAACAAAAGCCGGCTTACGCCGGCTTTTTTGCATTACTGGACTGAAAACACCAATGGCCACTAATCGGCACTAACACACTTAGTGAATAAAGCAAAATGTGTCGCATCGAAAAATTAAGCATAAAGTGTCGTTGGCGACACATTATGCTTAACGGCACAGTCTTCATGACACGTCATGAAGTGTTTGTTTGGGCCGGCGTCTACAGAATTCAGCGCCACATTCAAGCCATATAAGCCTTTCTGAATTTTGAAAAATGGAAATGCCCCCAAAAATGCCCCCGGCAACCAGTCGCTGGCTGGTTTGCACCGTCACTACCCCTGTTGTCGCGTACTCACGGATAGCGTCTGCTGTGTAATCCGACCCGCTGGATGCCTGTCGTTTTTAGTCAACTTTTGCCCGGGCGTGAGAGAAGCCATGGTTGCATAACTTTGAAAGTGACTAATCGAAAAGATGACTGAGTGACGGTTGCTGAGGCATAATGCGAATGTGCTAATTATGCGCCGCACCAAGACATGCCTACGGATAGTGAAAGTCTGCAACAACTCAGCTACAAGCAACGCCAGCGGCTGAGCTTTATCGACTTCAGCCTGTATTTTCTGGGTGAAATCCGCCGTGCTGACCTTATGGCTCGCTTTGATATCGCGCCAGCGGTGCAAACCCGTGACCTGACGCTGTACCGCCAGCTGGCTGCGGCCAACCTAGCGCTGGATGGTCGTAGCAAATCTTACCGTATCTTGCCGACTTTCCAGCCGCTGTTCGAACACAAGCTCGAGCCAGTCATCGCCGCGCTGATGCAGGGCGAACCCTACAGCATCGAAACTCTCGGCAGCCCTTCATTGCCGGGTGATTACCCCGCCATGCTTAATCGCCCGGCCATGCCGATTCTGGCAGCGGTCAGCCGCGCCATTCGGCAGCAACGGCTGTTGAACGTGCGCTATTACAGCGCCAGCAGTGGCGAGCAGGAGAGGGTGATCGCGCCGCATGCGCTGGTCGATAGCGGCCTGCGCTGGCACGTGCGCGCTTTTGACCGCCTGCGCGGCCGCTTTATTGATCTGGTGCTCACCCGCCTGTTGGCCGCCGAGATACTCGATGCTGCCCCGCAGCCACACGAAGCAGCCAGCCACGATGAACAATGGCAACGCACAGTCACCTTGCAACTGGTGCCACATCCCAGATTGACCGACCCGACCATCGCCACGCTGGACTATGCGATGACTGACGGCATGCTGACCATCAGCGCTCGTGCGGCCAACGTGGGCTACCTGCTGCGGCGCTGGTATGTCGATTGTTCGGCGGATGCTTCGATTGATGATTCGGCTTGTCGTTTGTGGTTAAAGAACACGCAGTCTATTGACGGTGCGCCGAGCATGAGATTGGCGCCAGGCTTCGAGGAAGAATAGATGCCAGATAACGCCCCCAGGGTGTAGCCCTGGGGGTGAAGGCACGAAATGTATGCCGCCCGGCTGCCTCATTCAGAGAAAGTTCGGGTGGGACTGGTTAGCCGATAGCAGAAGAATCGTCACGTGTTGTCTGCAAGACAGCACGCAACAACAGCAGTAGTAAGGGAAAGTGAATGCAACTGAAACAAGCCCCTGCGCCAGGCGCACGTGTTTTGATTCGCGATGAAGAGTGGATTGTTCAAAAGGCTGATATGTGCAGCCTGGGTGGCTGGCAGCTTAGCTGCATTGGGGTATCTGAAACCGTAAGAAACCGAACAGCGCTGTTTCTTACCGGTCTGGAGCAGGTCACCATTATTGACCCTGCCAAAACCGAGCTGGTATTTGATGCGTCGCCTACTTTCATTGCTTCCCGGCTGTATGTCGAAGCGCGGCTGCGTCAGGCCGCTATCCGTAATGATGCAGTGGTGATGGGCCAGCACGCCGTGATGGATACCATGCCCTTCCAGTTGCAGCCTGCGCAGCAAGTACTGCAGCAGCTGCGCCCGCGTTTGCTGATTGCCGATACGGTCGGTTTGGGTAAAACGCTGGAAGCCGGCATTCTTACCGCCGAGCTGGCGCGTCGTGGCAAAGCCCGGCGCATTCTGGTGGTGACGACCAAGAGCATGATGCGTCAGTTCCAACAAGAATTCTGGAACCGGTTCACCATTGCGCTTACCCGGCTGGACTCGGCAGGTATTCAGCGCATTCGCCGCGATATCCCTACCAATCACAACCCATTCAACTACTACGACCGAACCATCATTTCGGTCGATACCCTCAAGCGCGATAGCGAATACCGCCACTATCTGCAAGAAGCATGGTGGGATCTCATCATTATCGATGAGGCGCACAATGTCTCGTACAAAGGCAACCGCACGCAAAGTAACCGCTTGGCCGAGTTGCTGGCCCAGCGTTCGGACGCGCTAATCCTGCTAACGGCCACGCCGCACAACGGTAAAAAAGAAAGCTTCGCCAGCCTGATGCGTATGCTGGACCCGACGGTGTTACCGGCGGGCGAGCGTGTTGATTACACCCGCGACGATGTTGGCCATCTGTTTGTGCGTCGCTTCAAGAAAGACGTGCGCGACCAGATGCAGCAAGACTTCCCGGAGCGCGAAGTCTACCGGCTGGAAACCCATGCCAGCCCGGCAGAGAACGCGGCTTTCGAAGCACTGGCCAACCTGCGCCTGGCCAGTGATGGCGGCACCCAGCGTGAAGGCGCCATGCTGTTTCGCACCACGTTGGAAAAGGCCCTGTTTTCGTCGCCGGCGGCCTGCTTGCAAACCCTGCGCGAACGCATGCGCCGCGTGGAGAAAAAAGACCCCGCACACGACGACCTGCCCGCATTGCGCGAGCTGGAACAACTCGTCGCCGCCATCACGCCCGACAAGTTCAGCAAATTCCAGCATCTGGTGCAGCAACTGAAGCAAGGCGCCAAGTGGCGCTGGACCGGTAGCGACCCTAGCGACCGTCTGGTGCTGTTCACCGAGCGTATCGAAACGCTTAAATTCCTGCAGACCGAGCTGCCCAAGGCGCTGGGCCTGGCGGCAGCATCCGTTGCCATTCTGCATGGCCAGCTGCCCGACGTGGAAATTCAGCAGACAGTCGAAAACTTTGGCAAAACCCATTCGCCCCTGCGCTTGTTGATTGCGTCTGATGTGGCGTCGGAAGGCTTGAACCTGCACTACCAGTCGCACCGCTTGGTTCACTTCGACATCTCGTGGTCGCTGATGGTGTTCCAGCAGCGTAACGGCCGGGTAGACCGCTACGGCCAGACCAAAACGCCGATGATCGGCTACCTGCTGACGCTGCCGGACAACGAACGCATTCGTGGTGATCTGCGTTACCTGGAAATCCTCATCGACAAAGACGAGCAGGCCGCCCGCAACATTGGCGACCCGTCTGCCTTCATGGGCTTGTACGACGAAGAACTGGAAGTGGCCGAGGTGGCCGCTGCCATTGAGGGCAAACGCACGGCTGATGAGTTTGCCGCGCTGCTGGCGCAAGACAACGTCGACCCCTTCGAATTGCTGTGGTCCAGCACCGTTGACGAAGCTCCGGCCCCGGCCGTTACCACCTCGTCCACGCCTGCTGCTGTCACCAGCGAGCTGCCCACCTTGTTTAGCGACCACTACCGCTACCTGCGCGACGCCCTGCGTCTGCTCGTTAGGCTATCGCCAAAGGAGCTTCTGTCATTAGATTGCGAAGATGCCCGCCGCACGCTCAGCTTCCAGCCTGGCAGCGACCTGGCACAGCTATTGGAACGCGAGTTGGCAGACGAGATGTATTTGAAACTGGGCTCAGACAAAGGTATTGCAAACCGCACACTGACACTCAGCGCCGACAAGGCCATCATCAACCGCGCCATTGCCGACGCGCGCGACACCAATAGTTGGCCGCAAGTGCAGTACCTGTGGCCGCTGCACCCGGTATCGCAGTGGCTGGATTACAAGCTGATGTCGCAGTTCCGCCGCATGTCCGCCCCAGTCATGCGCGTGTCCAAAGGTCTGCAAGCTGGCGAATCGCTGGTACTGGTGCTGGCGCAGGTGCCCAACCGTCGCGTCCAGGCCATGCTGGCCGAGTGGGTGGCGGTACAGGTAGACGCACGTGGTTACGTCGCCGGCGTATTGCCCTTGCCCGATGTGCTGCAGCGCACCGGGCTGGCGGACGCGCAGCTGGCCAACGATGGTCAGGCGCCCGACACCCGCACCCTGCAGCAAGCCTTGCCCCAGGTGATCGCCGCAGCAGAAGCCCATCTGCGACCCATCAAACAGGCATTCGACGCCGACTGCCAGCAGCGCCTCGATAGCGAGCTGGCCAAGCTGCGCACCCTGCAAGACAAACACCTGCAGCAGCTGGCGCTGGATTTCAGCAGCGGTATCGAGCAGGTGAATGCCGCGCGGCGTAAGCAAAAAGAACACGACACCGCCGACCTGTTCCAGAACTACCAGCAATGGATACGCGACACCCTGCAGCTGGATGACCGCGCCCAATTCACCATTGTTGCCGCCTTGATGGCCTGAAGTAAGGAAACCGCCCATGAGTTTTGCCATTCCCGGCCTGGATAACGCCAACGAGTTTTACAGTCAGCACTACCTGGACGACATCCTGGAGCGCGACCTCAAGCCGCTGTTCGACAAATGGAAAGAGCAGGGCAATAACAGCCCGCTGGCCAAAGTACGCTCTGCTTCGGGTACCAATAGCTACTTCCGCGCCCGCGACCGCTTTCTGGCAGAAAAAAAACGCAGCGAACGCCAGGCTTTGTTTATCGACCTGGTACAGCCGCTACTGGAAGCCATCGGCTATGGCCTGTCGCCGCAAAACCTGCCGCTGGCAGAAGGCGAGCTGCCCGTACTGGCGGTGTACCGCGATGCCCGCCAGCAGCCCTTGCTGGTGATTGCCGCTGCCGTATCCGACCCCGCCGACGACGAAGCCGGCCCGCTGCAGCTGTGTCCGGGCCAGCCAGGCAAGCACGGTAGCGAAGACTGGGAAGAAATCATCAGCCGCCGGCTGTTTGCCGACGACCACCCACCGCGCTGGGTGCTGCTGGTACACCACGACGAATGGCTGCTGATCGAACGCAGCAAATGGAGCCGCAAGGCCCTGCTGCGCTTTAGCCTGCCCGAGCTGTTTGGCCCGCGCGACGAACGCGCGCTGCGCGCTTTTGCCGCCCTGGCCGGTGCCGCCTCGGTGCTGCCGGTAGAAGGCGGCGCCGCCTTGCTGGACACGCTGGACGACAGCTCGCACAAGCACGCGTTCGAGGTGTCTACCGACCTCAAATACGCGCTGCGCGAGTGTATCGAGCTCATCGGCAACGAAGCCATCCGCTACAAGCGCGAAGTGGCCAAAGAAAAGGTGTTCGACCGCAACGATACCGACCTGGCCGAGCAGCTTAGCCGCGAATGCCTGCGCTATATGTACCGCCTGCTGTTCCTGCTCTATATCGAAGCCCGGCCAGAGCTGGGCTACGCCCCCATCAATGCCCCGGCCTACCTCAAGGGCTATAGCGTAGAGCACCTGCGCGAGCTGGAACGCACCCCGCTCACCACGCCCGAGGCGCAAGACGGCTTTTATTTCCACGACAGCCTCAAGCAGCTGTTCGACCTGATCTGGCAAGGCTACCCGCGCCGCGATGCCCACGCCGGCCAGATCGAGCTGCAACACGATGCCGTGCTGGAAACCGGCTTTACCATCGCCCCGCTGCAAGGCCATTTGTTCGACCCGGCACAGACCAAGCTGCTGGGCAGCGTGCGCCTGCGCAACCGCGTACTGCAGCGCGTTGTCGAGCTGATGTCGCTGTCGCGCAGCGGCAAAGGCAACCGCCGTGGCCGCATCAGCTACGCCACGCTGGGCATTAACCAGCTGGGCGCGGTGTACGAGGCGCTGCTGTCCTTCCGTGGCTTCTTTGCCGAAGAAGAGCTGTACGAAGTCCGCCCCGACCCCAAAGGCAAGAAAGCTGCCAGTACCGACGGCGACGAAGACGCTGATGATAGCGACGACAGCGTGCTGGATACCCCCAGCGCCGCCGACAAGAAAAAAGACGCCGCGCTAGATCCGTTGGACGCCGCTTACTTTGTGCCGGCCAGCCAGATTCACCTCTACACCGACGCCGAGCGCCTGTTTGGCGGCGAGCCGCGTCGTTATGCCAAAGGTGAATTCATTTACCGCCTGGCCGGCCGCGCCCGCGAAAAATCCGCCAGCTACTACACGCCAGAAGTGCTCACCCAGTGCCTGGTAGAGCACGCGCTAAAAGAAATCCTGCCCGGCAAATCGGCCGATCAGATCCTGCAGCTCACCGTGTGCGAGCCGGCCATGGGCAGCGCCGCGTTCTTGAACGAAGCCGTTAACCAGCTGGCCGAAGCCTATCTGCAAGCCAAGCAGAAAGAGCTGGGGCAGAGCATTCCGCACGAGCAGTACGCCGAAGAAAAACAGCGCGTCAAAATGTACATTGCCGACAGCAATGTGTTTGGCGTGGACTTGAACCCGGTAGCGGTAGAGCTGGCCGAAGTCTCGTTGTGGCTCAACGCCATCTTCAAGGGTAGCCACGTGCCGTGGTTTGGCATGCAGCTGTACAGCGGCAACTCGCTGGTAGGCGCCCGCCGCGACGTGTTCAGCACCGCCCAGCTATCGCCGGGCAAGGGCGACGGCGGCCAGCCGGAACGCGACTGGCGCTGCGCCGTGCCGCGCGCGCTCAAGCTGGCCGATACCCCAGCCAGCACCGATATCTTCCACTTTTTGCTACCGGCAGATGGTATGGGCATGGTCAGCGACAAGGTGGTGAAGGCACTGGAGCCCGCCGCCTTCGAGCAGTTCAAGCTGTGGCGCAAAACCTTCTGCGCCCCGCTTAGCCGCGACGAGGTAGGCCGCGTGCAAAGGTTGGCCGCAGCGGTAGAGCAGCTGTGGCAGCAGCACGCTGCCGAGCTGGCCCGCGTGCGGGTGGCTACCAGCGACCAGCTGCACGTATGGCCAGACCCGGCGGCCAACCATGCGCCCACCAGCACCGCGCAGAAAGACGCCATCTTCCAGCGCGAAATGCTCAGCGAAGCGCAAAAGAACGCCAGCCCCTACCGCCGCCTGAAACTGGTGATGGATTTCTGGTGCGCACTGTGGTTCTGGCCGTTGAATCAAGCCAGCGAGCTGCCCAGCCGCGAGCACTGGTGGTTTGTGCTGGAAACCGTGCTGCTGGGCAACGCCAGCCTGACCAGCCAGCCGGCCACCGACTTGTTCCCCGACACCGTGGCGCAGCCGGGGCTGGACTTTACCCCGGAACGCGACCGTCACGGCCACGTCGACCTGGAGGCGCTGATGGCCGCGCTGCCGCAGCTGCAAGCAGCCCACGCCGTGGCCCTGCAACAGCGCTTCATGCACTGGGAGCTGGAGTTTGCCGATCTGTTCAAGGTGCGCAGTGGTTTTGACGTGATCTTGGGTAACCCACCGTGGATCAAGGTGGAATGGAACGAACAATCACTGCTGTCCGACTTCGACCCGCGCTTTGCTATCCGCAAGCTGTCCGCCAAGCAGACCGCCGACCAGCGCGAGGCAGTATTTGCCGCCCAGTTGGCCGCACGCAGTGACTATTTGGCGGAATGTGTGGCTTCCGAGGGCATGGGGCAGTTCCTGAATGCCGTGCAGAACTACCCCTTGCTAAAAGGTCAGCAGAGCAATCTGTACAAATGCTTTCTGCCGTTGGTGTGGCGAGTGGGGGCGGGGGTGCAGGCTTTGCTGCATCCGGAAGGGGTATACGATGACCCGAAGGGGGGACCATTGCGTGCAGAGCTATACTCTAGGGTTAGCAAGCACTTTCAGTTTGAGAATCAGATTTCTCTGTTCTCTGAAGTGCATCACAACACCAAATTCAGCATCAATGTATTCGGTCCGAAGAAGGTAGCGCCTAGCTTCCTGCACATGGCAAATGTCTTTGCGCCAGCAACGATCAACACAAGCCTCGGACATGCAGGCGGTGGTGCGATTCCCGGCATCAAGCGTGATGAAGGCGGCTGGAATACCGCCGGCCACGCCAGCCGGGTAATCGAGGTGGATGCCACTATGCTGAGCACCTTTGCCCTGCTCTACGACGAGCCGGGCACGCCCGCGCTGCAGGCGCGGCTGCCGGCGGTGCACAGCCGCGAGCTGGTGTCGGTATTGGAAAAATTCGCCAAGGTGCCACGCCGGCTGGGTGATTTGCAGGGCGACTATTTCACGCTGGAAATGTGGCATGAAACCGGCGCACAAAAAGACAGCACCATTCGCCGCGATACCGGTTTTGTTGATAGCCCCGCCGACTTTGTGTTGTCGGGCCCGCATTTCTTCGTTGGTAACCCATTGAACAAAACCCCGCGGGCAGTCTGCACGCTGAATAGTCATTACGACACGCTCGACCTCGAAGCCTTGCCCAACGACTATCTGCCGCGTAGCAACTATCAGCGTGAATGCGCTAGCGACGTCTACCTGGCACGTACCCCGCGTGTGAGCTGGGTAGAGGCGGGGGAAAAAGAGGCCAAGCCAGTTACGGCGTATTATCGGCACACTAACCGAGAGATGCTTAGTCAATCCGGAGAAAGAACTCTTATTGCGATATTGCTCCCGCCCGGAGCGGGACATGTTCACACCTGCATAAGTACAGCATTCAAGAGCTATAAAGGGTTGATCGATTTCCATGCGCTCACACTGAGTATTTCAATTGATTTTTTTATAAAATCAACAGGTGCAGGTCATGCAAATCATGCTTATTTAAGTCGACTTCCGGTTCGTGTTAGCAATGAAAAACTATGTATCCGGGCATTAAGTTTATCTGCACTCACCACTCACTACTCCAGTCTTTGGGCCGAATGCTGGGATAACGCTTTCTGCCAGGACACCTGGGCTAGCAACGATCCACGCTTGCCGCAGGACTTCTTCAGCAACTTGACTGCCAAATGGCAGCGTAACTGTGCGCTGCGCAGCGACTTCGCCCGCCGCCAGGCGCTGGTGGAAATCGACGTGTTGGCCGCACAGGCGTTGGGATTGACGCTGGACGAGCTGCTTACCATCTACCGCGTGCAGTTCCCGGTGATGCGCCAATATGAGCGCGATACCTGGTACGACGCCCGTGGCCGTATTGTCTTTACCGCCAGCAAAGGCCTGGTGGGCGTGGGCCTGCCGCGCAAGGCCGGCAAGAAAGACGCCCCTTGCAAGCTGACCTACCCCGACACCGGCAACGAAACCCGCCGCCTGGGCTGGGAAGACATCATGCCCAAGCGCGCCGACGACGGCACGCTGAAGCCGCAGGTACCAGATAAAACCATCATCGAACGCCCGGTTATCGACGACACCCAGCCCGGTGGCCCGATTGAACGCACCATCCAGTACGTCGCCCCCTTCACCCTGGCCGACCGCGAAGCCGACTACCGCGTGGCGTGGGCCCACTTCGCCAAGGAGCAAGCAAATGACTAACACCGCAGAACTGCTGGATGAGGATGATATCGAGCTGGTGCTACCCAATGTCACCGAGCGGTATGAATTGCTCGGGCAGGTGGGCGAGAAGAGTGGTTTTGGTGCTGTCTGGCTGGCGCGTGATTTTTGGCTGAACAGACGGAAAGTTGCCATCAAGGTAAGCGATGAAGACCTTAGCCAGGAGGTGTTGTTATGCCGCGATGTCGAGGGGCAGACTGTCAGGATTTTCGACTATTTCAAAGGGAAGGGCTCCTGGAATGCCTACGCCATGGAATGGCTGGAAAAACCCTGGCTTACCTTGTCTACCTGGGTCGACAAGCATAAATATCGCCAGCATGACCTGCAGCATTATTTCGATTGTTTCGAGATTATCCATGATGCCTTGCGAGGGCTAAAAGATATCCATGGCCGCCCGTACAGCCGGGAAGGGCGCTATGTGCATGCCGACATTAAACCGGCGAATCTGTTCTTCCTGTGTCAGCCCAAAAAGCGGCCGAATAGCGTGTTCAGGATGCCTGCGCACCAGGACATGGTGAAAATCATTGATATGGGGGTCAGTACCGAGCGTGGCGATCCGAAAAAGGGGACGACTCCCGAGTATGACTACAAAAGAACTGCCATATCACGGCCAGGCAATGACTTGTACGCCCTGGGTATTGTGTTTCTGGAGCTGCTGTCTGGCGACCGTCCATCCGATGACATCATGGCGCACAAGGCTCGTATCAAGTCGTTTGTCGCGACATATAGCTCTGGCAGCCAGTACGTGGATGATCTGGCAGTAGAGTTTGCCCGTCTGTGCGCCCGTGCGGCAACGCAACCAACAATCACGGCGCGCAGTCTGCAAGACTGGCTGGATGAGCAGCTATTCGAGTTGAACGAGGCCAGCTTGCTGCTGCTGCGAAGCATTCATCACCACCAGCGCGGTGCCCTGATGAAAGAGGAGCTAGCCAGTGCCGCCTTCCCCGACATGGCAAGCTATTTCGGCTGGCAGAACCAGACTGTTGGCCGCATCGCGTTTCTGAAAGAGATGATTGCCGATATGTACGAGCAAGGCCTGCTGGTTCGTGAAGACGGCAGTTATCGTTATTTCGTCCGCTGAATTTGTTATTCGCAAGAGGACGACGCATGTCTGCGATAGCTGATGGGTTGAGTCTGATTGCGTTGCAGTAATAAAGCGGCAGCTTGCTGGGTCAGTGATGTATATCGATTTAGCTTGGGCTGATTGTGGTCAGGTCGGGAAGTCGCGCTTGCCGTGGGCAGCTTTGAAACAGGGGAAAGTATGAGTGCTGAGGGAAAGTTGTTTGCGATTGCCAACGACGCAACGCTGAGTGCCGCGATTCGCGCTTGTCGGCAAAAACTCGTTTACATCGCACCGGGTGTTTCAGTACCGATTGTCGAGGCAATTGATGCATTGTTTGGCCGCGCAGACCCGCCGGCGGTCACCGTCATTATCGACACGGACCCAGAGGTTTGCCGCTTGGGCTATGGCACAGAACAGGGCCTCAAGCTTTTGCAGAAGATTGCCGCTGCGCGACAACTACCTCTGCGTTGTCAGCCGGGCGTGCGTCTTGGTGTGTTGATCAGTGACGAGCAAATGTGGGTGTATACCCCGACTCCGCTTTTGATTGAAGCGGGGGCGCAACGTAGTGATCAGCCTAACGCGATGTTGCTGGGCAACGCCCAGGCCTTGCAGGTGGTCGCAAAGGCTTGTGCCGCTGACGGCTACGACAACAAGGATGTGCCACTGCCTGATCAGGCCGAGATCGGCCGTTCCCCCGCCAGCCCGGCAGCCATTCAGCATGCGCTGAAAGAGCTGGAGCGCCAGCCACCCAAACCCTTTGACCTGGCGCGTATCGAGCGGGTGTATTCCAGCAAACTGCAGTATGTCGAGCTGGAAGTCACCGGTTACCGGCTGACGGCGCGACGTGTCCAGGTGCCAAATGACCTTTTGATCGGCAACGACAGAACGCTGGAAACGCGCTTGCGTAACAGCTTTGCGCTGCTGGAAGGAAAGGAAACGCTGGTGGTAGAAATACCGGATGCCGACCCGAAAACCAATGAAAAGCGCGAAGTGGCAGGCCAGCCTGTACTGGTTAAATACTCGGAGCAGCAGATCGAAGCCGAACGCAAGGCTTTGATGAAAGACTTCCTGACGCCGATTACCGGCTATGGGCAACTGATAAGCCGTGCGCGCCGCACTGCATTTGATGTCCGTGTGCAATGGTTCAAAGACCGGATTGATGCCTACAAGACAGCCGTTGATAAAAGGCTCCAAGAAGCAGTGAACAACTCGGTAAACGAGTTGGTGGAAGCGCTGCTCCCGACTGTTCGTCGTTCCCCGCCTGACCGGCTCTTGAAAAATTGCTTGTGGGATCGCCCAAGCGATGACGATCTGCGCACCGCGCTGAGGAATGAGCTGCACGCAGCGTTTAATACCGGCGAGCGGTTTTTCCAGCCGATGGTCAAGGTTGTCTTCAAGGATTTGACTTATGAAACGACTCAGGATGAGGCATTCCGTAAGCAAATCGAAAGTACGTTCAAGATCAAGGCGGATGATTTTTTCAATGAGTTTGATGCTGCGCCAGAACTGATGGATTGACGAAAATAAATGAATAATTTCTATATAAGTGAGTGGTTGCGTCTGACTTCAAGTGGCCCTGTCACTACATCAGGCAGTGATGATTTAGTGCATTTGCGCCAAGGCGATATGGACGGCGCTTGCGGCCCTTATTGTCTGTATATGGCATTAATCGCCATGGGTTTTATTGTCCGTAGCGATGCCACTGATCTTTCAAGACATGATGGCCGCACACGTGAAGGGCGCTTGCGTGATGCCATCAAGTTGTTTGGAACGCTTTCAAGCGATGGCACGACATGCCTGGAGCTTGAATGGTTGGCGGACCACTTCCGGACTCAAAAATTGCATGCCGAGGCGCTTTTTGAAGATAACAAAAAGGGTTTTGTAGATGCAGCGGTCAAGGCAATTGATGATGGCGGTTTGCCGATTATTGGTCTGCGCTGGCCGAAAACCCTTGGCGGCGGTGGTCATTGGGTTCTGGTTGTTGGTTATGAATGGTATGCCATCGATACAGGCAATGATGATGTCAAAATCCAGCCAACCCGTTTGCTATGCTTGGACCCGGGCTCGCCCACGCCTGGTATTCACGGCTGGAATGCCGTGCTTGATGTGTATGACGAAGAGGGCAAGGCAATTCATCAAGGTAGCTTGCCCTTGGAGCACTGGAGTGCAACGGGCGAGGTGACCAAGTGCCAGATTGATGGCGGGGTCGTTCTGTCTTGTCTCAATTGACTGCATTGGTTTGCGTCAATTGGTGACCATCAACGAACAACATGCCAGCTTTCTTTCTCTTTGAATAAGCCGGTGGTCTTACATTGCGGTATTGATTGCCCGGAGTTTCTTTAATGCAACCCCTCATCGTCGCCCAACAAGTTACCCAGGGTATTGCCGACTTTCTGCGCGCCGCCTTTCCTGCCAGCAGCCCCGGTTTCGCCGGGGTGGTAGAGCGCTTTCTGGCCAAGCGGGACAACGTGTTCAAAGGCCCGTACCTGAGCATTCCGCTGCCATTTCGCCAGCAGGCGGGCGAGGCACCGGCTTTTGCGTGGCTGCCGAACGGTTTTATTCCGCATGCCCACCAGGCCAAGGCCTTCCGCCGCCTGGCGGGGGACGACGCGCGCTCTACGCTGGTGGCTACCGGTACCGGCTCTGGCAAGACCGAGTGTTTTCTGTACCCGATTCTGGAACATTGCCGCCTGCAGCAGGCGGCAGGGCGGCGTGGTATCAAGGCCATCATCCTGTACCCGATGAACGCGCTGGCAGGAGACCAGGCCAACCGGGTAGCCAAGGAGATCCTGAAAGCTGGTGCACTGGCCGGGGTACGGGCGGGCTTGTACGTGGGGGAAACGCCGGAGGTAACGTCGCAGGTGGTGGCAAAACTGCCAGATGGCAGCGTAACGGTGATTACCGACCGTAACGAGCTGCGCAATAACCCTCCGGACATTTTGCTGACCAACTACAAGATGCTGGACTTCCTTTTGGTGCGCGCGGCCGATACCCCGCTGTGGGCGTACCAGCAGCCGGATACCTTGCGCTACCTGGTAGTGGACGAGCTGCATACCTTTGACGGGGCGCAGGGTACCGACCTGGCTTGCCTGGTGCGCCGCCTGAAAGGCCGGTTGGATACCCCGCCGGGGCAGCTGGTGTGTGTGGGCACTTCGGCGACGCTGGGCGACGATGGCGTGGCGGACTTGCTGCGTTTTGCCGGCGATATCTTTGGCGAGGCGATGGACGACGAGGCGGTGATTGCCGAAGACCGCGTGTCGGTAGGCGACTACCTAGCCGATGCTGTGATCGAATACATGCAAACCCCACAGCCGGCCAGCGTGGCGGCGCTGGACCCGGCACAGTATGGCGACATCGCCAGCTATATCGCGGCCCAGTATGCACTGTGGTTTGGCCAGGCGGTAAGCACAGCCGAGGTGGAGACCAAGCCATGGCGTAACGCGTTGGGTGTGGCCTTGAAGAGCCACTTTGCTTTTCAGAACCTGCTGCGTGATCTGGACCGGCTGGGCGGCAAGTCGGTATTGCTGGACGATCTGCTGGCCCTGCTGCCGCGCCGCTTGCCGGCGTGTGACGATGAACGTTACCCCTTGTTATGGCTGTCCAGCTTGTTGTCACTGATTGCTTACGCCCGCAAGCCGGGGCATCAGGACTTCTTTTTGCAAGTAAAGGTAGAAATCTGGCTGCGCGAGCTACGGCGCATGGTGGCGCCGCTGTCTTTACAGCCGGAGTTGATGTTCCATGACGATTTGGGCCCGGCTGAAAAAGAGCACGTTTATCTGCCGGTTATCCACTGCCGCGACTGCCACGCTACCGGCTGGGGCAGTACGGTGCACAAAACCAGCCCCAATCAGCTATCTCGCGATCTGCAGGGCTTTTATAGCGCGTTCTTTGCCGAAGACGTGTCGACGCGGTTTATCTTCCCGCCTAGCGAAAACCCGGACCTGCGCGTTTTTGAACGCAAGCAGGTGTGCCCGGCGTGTGGCACCTTGCACCAGGCTAGCCATACCAGCTGCAGCCATTGCCAGCATGAGGGGCTGCTGCCGGTAGAAATCACCGCCAACCTGCGCGAGAGCACCAAGAACGGCGCCAAGTACACCCGTTCGCACCACGATTGCCCTTATTGCGGCGGCCTGAAGACGCTGAGTATTGTGGGTTCGCAAGCAGCCAGCCTGGCGGCCGTGATGGTGGCGCAGATGTTCTCGTCGCGCTTTAACCCCGACAAAAAGCTGATTGCGTTTTCGGACTCGGTGCAGGACGCAGCACACCGCGCTGGTTTTCTGGCAGCACGTACCTGGCGCCTTAACTTGCGCCCGGCGCTGGCGCAGGTGATTGTGGCGGCAGCACAGACCGGCCACCCGCTTAGCCTGGCCGACTTGCCGCAGGCCTTTGAACAGCGCTGGCGTACCCAGCTGGGCGACGGTCACTACTTGGCCAACTTCCTGCCACCGGTACTGCACTGGTTGCGCGATTACGAAGCGCTGATGGCCGAAGGCGAGCTGCCTGCCGGTAGCGAGCTACCCAAGCTGATGTCACAAATCATGCCGTGGCTGATCAATGCCGAATTTGGCCAGGATGCACGTATCGGCCGCTCGCTGGTGGTCACCGGCACCGCCAGTGTTCAGCCTGACCCGGCAGCGCTGGATGGTGCGGTCAGCTGGCTGCTGCCGCGAGTGTCGCAAGAAATCGACCCGCTGGCAGCGGCAACTGCAGCCGAAGTGAAAGTGTTTCTGAGCGGCCTGATTGAAACCATGATCCGCGCCGGTGCCTGGCAAGATACCGGACTGGATTTTTACGCCAAAGTGGGTTCTACCCCTTGGCCCTACATGAAAACCCCGTTCCAATACAAGCTGCTGACCAGCCCGCGTTCGCCTCGCTTTTTGTCGCTGGTGGCGTACAAACAATCGCTGAATGTGGCTGGCGACAAGCTGTTCCGTGCTTGGGCATTCAAGGCCTTCCCGGTGTTGCATAGCATTGCCTTGGGCGTGGATGCGCTGATTGTGCCCTTGTACCGTTTGGCGTTCAGATCGCTGGTTGAGGCCAAGCTGGCAGTAGAACTGGACGCAGACATTGCTGACGATGTGAGCGTATGGGGCCTGCAGCCGCAAGCCTTCAAAGTGCTGCCGGGGGTGAGCCACTGGCAGTGCACGACGTGTCACAGCGAAGTGTTTGCCGCGCACGACGATGTGCTGGCTGGCCAGCCTTGCCGCAGGCTGGATTGCCGTGGCGAGTTGGCCGCAGCGGCACCGCTGGGCGATTATTATCGCAAGCTGTATTTGAATGCGGATATTCAGCGCGTGGTGGCGCACGAGCATACCGGTTTGCTGCCTCGCGAAACCCGCGAGCGGGTAGAGCGTAACTTCAAATCGGACAGTGCCCAGCCTGGCGCCATCAATGTGCTGTCTGCTACGCCAACACTGGAGATGGGTATCGATATCGGCGATTTGTCGTGCACGTTGTTGTGCTCGGTGCCACCGCAGCAGGCTAACTACATTCAGCGCGCAGGCCGGGCAGGGCGGAGCACCGGTAATGCCTTGCTGATGACCATGGCCACGAGCAAGCCGCATGATTTGTATTTCTGGCAAGACCCCAAAGCCATGATTGCCGGCAGTGTGCAGGCGCCTGGCGTGTTTCTGAATGCGTCGGCGGTGCTGGAGCGCCAGCTGACCGCCTTTACGCTGGACTGCTGGGTGCGGGAAACCGGCCAGACCGCGCAGATCCCTGGCGAAGTGCGCGCCGTGTTTGCGGCGATTGAAAAGCAGAACCTGAGCCGTTTTCCTTACCCCTGGCTGAGTTACATCGATCAAAACCGTGAAAGCCTGCTAAGCCGCTTTGTTGCGCTGTTCAATACCGGGGCCTTCACGCCGCTGACACCTGAAACCGTGCAGTGGCTCAGTACCTTCATTGATGGTGGTATCGGAGAAGAAGGCTCCTTGCCCTGGAAACTGGTCCACCGTCTGAGTGGGATTGCCAAGGACGTTGCCGAAATCAAGCGCCAGCGCGACCGCGCCTTGAAAGAGGCCGAGAAGCTGCAAGCGCTGGAAGTGCTGGGGGCGGAGCAGCAGGAAGAGCTGGACCGGCTAAAGCAAGAGCGTATTGCGCTGGCAAGACTGGTGGGCGCCATTGAGGGCAAGGCCACGCTGAATGTGCTGACGGATGAGGGCTTGTTACCAAACTATGCCTTCCCTGAGCAGGGCGTATTGCTGCGCTCCATCATCGTGCGCGACGCCAAACCGGGTGCCGAGCGCCCGGATCCGCTGACCTTTGAGTACGAGCGCCCAGGGGCTGCCGCCATTACCGAGCTGGCCCCCAATAACACATTTTATGCCGAAGGCCGCCGGGTGATGGTGAACCAGGTGGATGTATCCAAGATCAAGCCCGAAGCATGGCGCTTCTGCCGCCAGTGTGCCTACGCCGAGCCGCTGTCGTCCGGCGATCATCATCAGCATTGCCCGCGTTGTGGCGATACTTTGTGGCGCGACAGCGGCCGGGTGCATGAGATGCTGCGGCTGACAACGGTGTTCGCCCGTACGCTGGACCGGGACAGTCGCATTGCTGACGACAGTGACGAGCGCCAGCGCGGGTTTTATGTGCGCCAGGCCTTGGTGGACTCTGCCCCCGAGGCGGTACGACAGGCCTTTGCCGTAGACCAGCCGACGTTTCCGTTTGGTTTCGAGTTTCTCGACAAGGTGACATTCCGCGAAGTGAACTTTGGCGAACAGACGCCAGAGCCAAACCCCATGGTGGTGGCTGGCGAAGAGCTAAACCGACCGGGTTTCACCATTTGTCCGGAGTGCGGCACGATCCAGCGCCGGCGCAAGGAGGACAAGCAATATCTTAACCATGCCGCTTGGTGCAGCCGGCGCAAGGATGCCGAGGCCAATACCCAGCAGTGCGTATTCCTGTACCGGGAATTTACCAGTGAGGGTATTCGTATCTTTCTGCCCGAGGTGGGCTTTACCGATACCAAAGGCGCGTTGTTGAGCTTTGTCGCCGCGCTGGAGTTGGGGCTGACCAAGCGCTTTCGCGGGGCGGTGGCCCACTTGCGCATTGCACTGGATGTGCGCATGGCGGCGGGTTCTGACCAGCCCAGGGCGTATCTGGTGATTTACGACAGCGTGCCAGGTGGAACCGGGTATCTGAAAGAGCTGATGCGCGACCCGGAGCCCTTGTTTGAGGTGATGTCGCTGGCCTTGCAGTCGCTGGATGCTTGCCCTTGCAACCAGGACGACGAGGCAGATGGTTGCCATCGTTGTGTCTACCGCTATCACAACAGTAGCGACCGCCGTGCTATTTCACGCCGGGCAGCACAAAAGCTGCTAGGCCAGGCGCTGCAGCATAAGGCTGCACTGAAACCGGTAGGCAATTTGTCCAATGTGCAAACGAACAATGCACTACTGGATAGCGTGCTGGAGCAGCGCTTTATCGAGGCGCTACGGCGTTCGCACGGTGGTACCAAGTTCGAACTGTCCGAGTTGCTGTTCCGTGGCAAGCCGGGCTATCTGGTGAAAGCCGCTGGCCGCCGCTGGCGTCTTGAACTGCAGGTCAATCTGGGGCCGCAAGACGGGGTAGTGCTGCCCAGTAAGCCCGACTTTGTGTTCTGGCCGGACGATGCCAGTGGTGACAAACCCATTGCCGTGTTTCTGGATGGCTGGCAGTACCACAAGGACATCATTACGCAAGATCTGGCAAAGCGCATGGCAATTGCCAAAAGTGGCAAGTTCTCGGTGTGGACTCTGACCTGGGATGACCTGGAGGAGGCACTGCAAGGCAAGTTGCCCGCTACTCCCTCACCCTGGCCAGCTTTGGTTCATGAGCAGGCCACCGCAGCACTGGTCAAATTGTTTGCTGCGCAGGGCATCGAGCACCTGTCCAGCTTCAAGGCTATGCCGGTCTTTCAACAACTTCATTACCGTTTGAGCGCGTGCGACCATCAAGCTATGCGCAAGCACGCCTGCGTGCTGGGTATCGGCCTGATGAGACCAGAAGCGGATGCCACACAGTTGGCCGCCATGAAATTGGGTAGCTGGTGGCGCCGCCTGGTTGATCTGGCATTGTTGCCTGATACACCGCAGCACAAGTGGGGTATGCGCGTGCTTGGGGGCAGTTGTGACATGGCTATCGGTCTGGATGCGCCGAGTTTGGGGCACATACTGCAAGGCGGGTCACAGGCCATACACGAACCTGTGATTGTGTTGCAGTGGAAAGATCAGACCGGTTCGGAAGTGGAGCGTTTGCAGCTGTGGCAACAACTATGGCAGTGCCTGAATCTGCTACTGCCTTTAAGGCATATGTGGGTAGGCAATGATGCCATGGCTGGCCTGGACAGCATGCACGATTGCCCCGCATTGCAAACCAGAGAGGCAGGATTGCCCGCTGAGTGGGAGAGTGTTGCCGAAGTATGCGATGCCATGCTTCAGCCATTCTTGGCGGCAATGGCTGTACACTTGCCGCTACCGGAAGATGGTTTTGCTTTGCTCAGTGATAAAGGACGAGTGCTGGCAGAGGCCGAGCTGGCTTGGCCGCAGCACAAGATAGCCTTGCTGTTACCTGACAACGATGACCACGCCCTCATCTTTAAACAGCATGAGTGGCATGTATGTGTGCTGAGCGACGATTTTGATGTCGAGCAGCTGATTGGATTGATGACGGAGCTGGATAAATGAGCCTGACCCCAAAAATTGCCATCTCGGATGATTTTCTGAAGTCGTTTGCGGCCGTGCCGCGCTCTCACCAATCAGCCGTGCTTAATTTTGTTGCAAAATTCAGGCAGAACCCGTTGGCGACCGGGATCAACTACGAGCGCATTAATGACGCAGCCGACCCCAACATGCGGTCAGTGCGAGTGAACGACAGTATGCGAGGCATTGTGCTAAAGCCTGATGTAGGCAATGTGTACTGCCTGCTGTGGGTGGACCAGCACGATGATGCTTATCAATGGGCACGTCGCCACAAGGTCGCCATCCACCCAGACGTAGGCAGCATTCAGATTTTTGCGGTGGAAGAGGGGGAAGCGGCCAACCATGTAGAGGTAGTTGTGGATCAGCCTGCAAGCTTGTTTGCTGGCCTGAAAGATCGCGAGATTCGCCGCCTGGGTGTGCCGGATGAAATGTTATCGCAGGTGCGCACGGTAGCGAGTGAAGCAGCGCTGGATGACTTGCAATCCTGCTTGCCTGATGAGGCGTACGAAGCCTTGTTTATGTATGCGGCCGGTTACTCGCTGGAGCAGGTTCTTTTGGAGATGGCGGCTCAGCAAGAGCCTGTTGACCCGAATGACTTTAGCGCGGCCTTGGATCGCGATGCGTCGCGCCGACATTTCGTGGTACTGACCGATGATAGTGATCTGGAAGCATTGCTGGGTGCGCCACTGGAGCGGTGGCGGGTGTTCTTGCACCCCAGCCAGCGCAAGCTGGTTGAGCGCGACTGGAATGGCCCGGTAAAAGTCACGGGCGGCGCGGGGACAGGTAAAACGGTTGTAGCGATGCATCGTGCGGCAAGGCTGGCAAAACAGTATGCCGATATTCCAGGGCGGCCAGTTGTATTCACCACTTTCACCAAAACACTGGCTGAAGATATCCGGCAGCATCTTGCCTTGCTTTGTAGCCCGCAGGAGCTGGAAAAAATCCAGGTAGTGAACCTGGATCAGTGGGCTACCGGCTTGCTTCGACGCTTTGGTTACAAGAGCAGCCTGCTTTACAGCGAATTGGAGCGACGCCAGTACTGGAGGGCGGCGATGTCGGCATTGCCTGCTGGTGTGGATTTGTCGCCGACATTTTTACGCGCCGAGTTTGAGCGTGTGGTGTTACCGCAAGGTTGTGAGACAGCAGAAGACTATATGCGTGCCAGTCGTATCGGGCGTGGTGGCCAGTTGAGCCGGCAATTGCGCAAGTCAATTTGGCCCGTGTTTGCCGAGTATCGTGCCCAGTTGCAGGCTGCCCACTACAAAGAGCCTGAGGAAGCCTTCCGCGAAGCGGCACAGTTGCTGGCAGGCTCGGCTGAATCGCTCGGCATCCGAGCCATGGTAGTCGACGAAGCTCAAGACATCAGTAGTGCTGCCTTTGAGCTGATCCGCACTGCGGTACCCCTGGCTGAGAATGACCTATTCATCGTCGGTGATGCACACCAACGCATTTATCGGCACAAGGTTATATTGAGCCGTACCGGCATTGAGGTGAGGGGTCGTAGCAAGAGTTTGAAAGTGAACTACAGGACAACAGATGAAGTTCGCCGCTGGGCATGTGCTCAGCTGGATGGCTGTGAAATTGACGATCTGGATGGCAATAGCGACTCATTAAGTGGTTACAAGTCGCTTACTCATGGAGAGGTGCCAGATATCCTGCACAGTGCGTCATCCCAAGATGATGTCGCACATGTAGTCAATATTCTTCGGGGCCTAGAAGTTGGAGGCATGGAGGCTAGACAGGTTTGTGTTACGGCTCGTACCAACGAGGATCTAGATGCTATTGCTGCGGCACTCAAGCAAGCAAGTGTACCTTTTTTGAAGTTGGACTCCTCAACGACCGATGATGCTTCGACGCCTGGTGTTAGGTTATTGACCATGCACAGAGTGAAGGGCTTGGAGTTCAATGTGGTCATTATCGCTGCATACAAGGGAGCTGCTGCATATGCTGAATCTTACAATCGCGATGAAGATGCAGGCGTGACAGAGGAAGCAGAAGTAGCAGAACGCTGCCTTCTACATGTTGCTGCCACACGTGCCAAACAACACTTGTTTGTGCTTTCTAGAGCGGTGTAGGCGTGCCAGCCATGACGGCTGCTTCAAGCCGTCGTCATGGCAGTTCTTTGGGCGCCAGCAGCGGTAGTAATCAGTAGCCCATCGGTCTCATCGAACCATGTTTCTATCTGTTCAATCTGCTGTGGGAGCATTGTCGTTTCCTCAAAACGGGGTGATAAAGTCTGACCAAGTGCGGCGTTTGTCAATGTACTTGTAGCTTATTAGCACTGTACATCCAGTGTTTCTGGCTAGCAGCCTGTGCACCCACGCATGAGTCAGTCTCTGAATATCCGACAAGATCAATGATTGCGGTAAAAACACGCCATGCTGGTGTGGCCTGAATCGGCTTGACCAGCAAAAGTGATGTAACGTTAAGTCACGGTCTTTGCCCTCATGGCGCGAGTACTACCGGCCTGATATCCACCGCGGTGCCGGATTGCCGGCCTCGACCAGCTGCTGAATCAGGGTGTACATGCGATCTCGCTGCTTTTCTGCTTCTGGCACGCGCTGCAAGGTCAGGTGTGCATTGCTGTATTGGCCAAGCTGGCGCTGCACTTCGGCGAGCGTCAGCGGGTCGGCTGCGGAGTCGGCTGTCAGCAGCGCGCATAATCGCTGCATATTCTCTACTTGCCGCTGCGATGGTGTGAAGGCTGGCATGGGTATGGGCTTGGCGGCGGTATGCGGATAAACCGGTGCCGGTTTGCCTCTGAGCTTTTGCCACCAGTTGCGCTTGTCAGGGTTGGCTAGGTGCCAGTCAAACTTGTCCCGCTGGGCAATGAGCTGCATTTCTTCGCGCAGTGCGTAAAACGCGCCACGATAGCCGTGATTCAGGCTTTGCCAGTAGGCCTGCCTAGCGTGACTCTCCAGAGAGGTACCGCTGACGCGTTCAATGCAGTGCGGCAATTGATGTTCCGTGACAGAACCCATGCGAGGTAAATCGCTGTCCTCGCACCAGTAGACAAGCTGCATGCGCTCATAGCAGAAATGGTATTCGCCACAGCCGCACTGCCATAGCCCGTGCCAATTGGGCATCAGTGAGTTTTCGCGCCAGCCGTCAGTCCAGTACTCATCGCATGAGAAGTTCATGGAAAGAAAATTAACCGTCGCATACTGCCTGCCACAGCATTCAGCCTCATAGGCATTGCTGCCGTGAATTCTCGTCATGGCCTATCCATTGCCGGTAAATGCTGCACTGTATTATCGAGTCTGATGGCATATCCAGCGTGCGGAATCAGCAGGCAGGCATCGCCAGATGCAATTGGTCTGGCGCCAGGGCATGTAAGGTGTTTTCACGGTGATTGGCGGCCTGCGTACTGGGCAGAGATACCTTTTCGTCGGCAAGACGAAGCGTCTTGCCATCTCGGCGCCGTAATAGGCAAGCAGACCGGACGGGCTGGTCATTTATCCAGACAGTCAAGGTGCGTGTCAGCATCACAGTATCCGTTTGCGGCGGCGGCCCATGGTCTGCTCAACCTCCTGTTCCAGAAAATCCGGCATCTGCAGCGCCACCTTAATGCCAAGGTTTTCCAGCACCTGAAACAGTTTTCCTGTGGTGGTCTAACAAATATGGACATCCTTTGATAACGCACTTTGCGGGTGTGACCATCATCGGTATGCCCGGCAAAAACGAGGTAACGTTAAGTCACGGTCTTTGCCGTCATGGTATACGTGCCAGCTCGCTGGCCTTCCGGCACGCGCTGCATGGACATCCCCTTAATGCGCAGCCGGTGATTCCGCCCGATATCCCCGGCACCACGTCAATCTATATCACGGTATCTCACGGTAAATCTGCTGGCACACCCGCTGTAAAACCGCATTGCCCGATGAAATGCCACTGCCGGTAAAGGCTGTTGCCGGGCAGGTTGGATATCCGCCATGGTGTGAACTGCAAGCTGCAGCGGCCCAGGGTTTTGCTGGCAGTCGGCGGGCGACGGATGCCGATTTGTGCCATGGCGCTGGTGTGGGCATCGGTCACGGTTTGTTCTCCTTGCCAGTGGCGGCAGTGCTGGCAGCGGTTTTCTTGGGTGGCGAGCCGTTCGGCTTCGGCCAGCGGCAGGCCACCATCGTGGTGCATGATGGCGATGCGTTCCGCGATGGCTTCTTGCCGGCTGTGCCAGTGGTCCAGATAGGCTTGCCAGCTTGTGGTCAACGTCGCGGCGTCAAACTCGCCGCTGGCCAGCTGCCGCCGGATGATGGCGAGGTGTTCGTCCTTTTCTCCGGGTGGCCAGTCTCCCAGGCGGGCCGCTTCATTGACCAGTGCAAGCAGGCTGGCCGGGATGGCCGTGTGGCTTGCGGTGACGGGAAGTGCGGGAACCACGGGAATAGTGCCTTCCGCACCTTGTGCGACAAGGCGGGGGGCGCTGTCCGGTGTTTCCCGTTGGCGGTAATGGCTCATGGGAACAGCGGGAACGGCGAGGCGGGCCAGATTCAGTTGCATGTGTCGTCCTCCCAGATCAGCGGGGTCAGCAGGTAGATGTTTGATGGCTTGCTGCCCATGCCCGGCAGCTTGGCTTTGTAGGTATTGCGGTCGCTGGCCTGGGTCTTGAGCCAGCCACGATGAGCGAGTGCCTTGGCGAGGCTGGCCGCATTGAAGCCTTTGCATAGCTCCTGGCGAAAGGCAGTCGGCAGTACGTAAAACCACAGGCCGTCGCTTTCGAGGCGGCGAAAGCCGGCACGGTTGATGGTGCGGGCGGCGGCGGCCGGGTCGGCATCCCACGGGGTGAAGCGGCTTTCGCCATGCGCTTCCAGAAAGGCGCGCACGGCGGCCAGGCCTTCGCGTGTTTCGGCATCGCCCGTACCACCACGGCTGGCCAGCCATTCACGAAACAGCCGTTCTGCCGCGAGCATGGCTTCGCCTTGTGGCCAGCCGGTCAGCCCCCAGGCGCTGGCCAGCTCACCCGCCAGCGCCACGAGGGCAAAACGGTTGGCCGCACGTATCACCTGGCCGGATGCGCCGGCGGGTACGTCTTCCGCCAGAAAGCTGTCGCGTGCCTGCCGGATCAGCTCGGGGAGGGCGGCACGTTCCTTGACGAGCTGCCGCACAAAGGTGCGGCCAACGTGGCCATGCTGCTGTTGGCAGGCGTGTTTGATGGTTTGTGACAGCGCCGCACCACTGTCCAGATGGTGCAGGGTGTCGAACAGGCCCAGGCCGTGGCCGGCATCGGCGGCGATGTCGATCAGGCGGATTTCCTGCCCAGCGCGGCTTTGCTTGCCTGCTTCCCGCATGTGCTGGGCCAGGCTGATTTCGCCGGCTGATAACAGCAATACCCGCCAGCGTGCCGGTGTACGCATGCTGCCGTTGCGACTGGCGCGTGCCTTGCCCTGACCATTGGCAATCAGATAGGCCGATTCGCCGGCTTCACGCGGGTCAACCTGGGCCAGTTCGTCCAGAATCACTAGCAGGTCATTGCGGCTGGCGCACAAGCTTTCCAGCCCGTTGCTGGTGGCCCGCCATTTGAAACCGTAATCCGCCGGGCTGCCCCACACCGAAGCGGCCGCTTCCAGTGCCGTGGATTTGCCGGCGCTGGAGCTGCCGATCAGGTGAAAGCCGCCGGATTCGCCCGCCAGCTCGGCCAGCGGTGCGGCAAAGGCCAGTGATAACGCAAACACCAGCCGGCTATTGCCTGCGGCCAACATGCCGATTTGCTCTCGCCAACCCGCGACACTGCCAGCCTGTACCATGCCCAGCGATTCGTCACGTTCGCTTTGCAGAAACACGTCTTCGTCTTGTCGCTGGCCGATGACTTCATCGTGCAGCACGAAGGCCGCGCCATGCCAGCCGGTGCGCTGGGTGCTGCGCACCAGTCTGGGCGGGTTGCTGCGTACCAGATAGGCATTCAGCAGCTCGCGGGCCTTGCGGCTCGGGTCGATATCCAGCCCGCCACGCGCCAGTTCTTTCGCCAGCTCGCTGCCATCGCCACAGGTCAACTCGGCCGGCATGGCCCAGCGATGGGTGCGGCCTTCGGCATCCTGCCAGCTCAGCAAGCGCCCCCAGTTGCTGCCGCGTTCGTCACGGCTCTTGGCCTCCACCAGCAAGGGCGAGCAGATCCAACGCGGCGGTTTGTCGCCATCTGCGTCCAGTGAATACACGCCGGGGCGATCTGCGCGTAGCAGCAGGGCGTAGCCTGCCGGCATGGGCAGGCGGTTCCCGCTTGTCCCGTTTGCCTTGTCGCCGTTCGGGAAGTTGGCTTCAGGCGCTAAAGCCTGTCCGGGGGCGGCCGACGGGTCGGTATGCCCGTGTTTCCCGTCGTTCCCGTCGTCCGGGCAAGACAATGATGTTTGTACGGCATTGGCCACGGCAGCCAGCCCCGCCAGTTGGTGCAGGTCGTTAAAGTCGGATGGTGCTTTACCGTGGGCGTGTTGTGCCAGCTGTTCCGGCGTGAAAACCGGCAACACGGCGCGGCCACGTGGGTGCAACGCCTTTGCCGCCTTGCTGGCAGCCTTCTGGCCGGTTTGGCTGGCATCGACATCACCACACACCAGCACCGGCACATCAAGCGGCAGCGTCGCAGCCAACTTTTGGGCAATCACCGCCAGATTGTGGGCGGTGAACGCCACCACCACCGGCCAGCCTGTCGCCTGGTGCAGACTGCAACCCGTGGCCCAGCCTT
Source organism: Vogesella lacus (assembly GCF_979366295.1). NCBI lineage: Bacteria > Pseudomonadati > Pseudomonadota > Betaproteobacteria > Neisseriales > Chromobacteriaceae > Vogesella > Vogesella lacus. The sequence continues at coordinate 1,361 of NZ_CEETQT010000010.1, read as the reverse complement.
CACACAACAGCACGGTATCCGCGCCTGTGAGTTTGCCCAACACCAGCGAGGCGCCCTTGACCTGTCCGCCGGTCTGGAAGGTCTTGCGGCCATCCTTGCCGATGTATTGCGCGGTCACGATGTCGCCATCCACCCGCGCCGGAATCACCAGCATGTCGCGCAATTGCTTTGCGCCATAAGAGGTCATGCCCTTGGCGACAAGGTAAGGGTGATCAGCCTGCACCGTGCCGGCATGCGCCCACAGCCTGGCTGCCTTGACCTTGGCGGCTTCGCGCTGTTGCTGTGCCAGTGCTTCCGCCTCTGCCAGTGCGGCCAACCTTTCGGCATCGATGGCGGCGCGTTCTGCCGGACTGGGCGGGGTGTACGGGGTGTCAGGCCGGTAGCCGTGCTGGATGGCGTCATGAAACAGGCTGGCAATCGTGACGCGCCCCGCTGGCTTGATGCTCCTCCATACCGCTTTGGTAGCTTTGGCCTGATAGTTGGCCGCGCCTTGGCTCCAGTCATCCCACAGGGTAAAACCGGCTTCGCCCAGTTCGGACTTGATGGCCATGCCGATCAGCACCCACTTGTCGCGGTCGTGGGCGTCCAGATGTGCCAGTGCGGCGCGGATGCTGTCGGCCGGGTTACGAAAGGGTGCGTTCATGCAAAACCACCTTGCGGTAACTTACGGTGACTGACGCTTTACCTGCCTCTTGGCAATCAGCAGACAAGCCGGTGGCCTTGCCCGCTGGCAGGGCAATCGCATTCGTTTTCATGCGGGCTTACTCCTCGATGTCCAGCTGCAGCGTCTTGCAGTGCTGAATCAGTGCTTGTCTGGCGCGATCAAGTGCCGATGCGGCCAGCAAATCCAGCTCGTCAGCAGTACGCCTGACAAAGGCTTTCACCTGACCGTCTTCGGTAACGGCAACGATGATCAGCGTGGGGCAGCGACCTTCGAGTTCTTCGGCCATGATGTCGGCAATCGGATTGGTGGCAATGCTCTTGCGGATGGCGTCTTTCATGCTTTCACCCCCAGAGTTTTCTGGCTATGGGCAGTGTGGTAGGCAGGAGCGTGCTGATCTTGCGCATCGATCCATTGCTGGATGTCTTCAGCTTTCCAGGCGGTGATGCGTGCGGACAATTTGACGGGGGCAGGGAAGGTGCCAGCGCGGACGCGCCGCCACAAGGTTGAGGCCGAAAACGGCAGAATACCTGGGGTGCCGTTCTTGTCATCGCCAACCAGCAAAGGCTGGCGTGTAATGACCCACTAAAAACCTGCACAGGTCATAATTCACACAGGAGCACGTGATGAGCATGACCATGGAAGACGATATCAAACGCTGGACCGCCAAGCGCAAAGCCGCGCTGGTGATGGAGATCAT